>DAORIL010000384.1:0-6531 GCA_035438525.1 Pyrinomonadaceae bacterium | reverse complement strand
GAACTTACAATTATTATTACAACGCTGAATGGAAACAAATTGATGGCAAGTGGAAATCGGTTGAAAAGGGTGATGGGCTAAAAACTGCCACGTCAGATTTTGCTTACGGCAACTCTACAAAAGCCTATTTGCAACGCCGGACCTGGCGCACTTTGAGACGTTTGGGTGAACTGGGCGACACTGATTTTGTCAAAATGGCGGTTGGTTCGCTGCTTGTTTACACGGATGCAGACGCGACTGAGCCGCGAACTTCGACCTATTATAATTATTACGACGAGAACGGAAATTATAATTGGCGAAATCCGCGAAAATTTACAGTATCGTGGGATAAATTTGCACCATATCTTCTTTTGAATCAACTACTTTACCGCAACAGCCCGCGTTATGAATTGAAGCAAGGAACACGCGTTTTTCGTTGTCGAAAAAGCTACAAAGTCGGCACACCTGCACCGGATTTCCGCGAAGAGGCCTTTCCGAAACTTTGGGAAGCGCAGCCTGTCGGATTGCTCCATTTGATTGCCGAAAGCCGTTGCGAAGAAGTGCATAATTTTGCCGCCAAAGCCTTGCGCGATTGCCCAGAATTTTGCGAAAAAATGCCGATTGATGCGATTTTGATGATTTTGCAAAGCCCTTACAGCGTTTCGGCAACGCTCGGCTTTGAACTCGCAAAATCCCGTTATGATGCGGCTAACCCCAATGTTGACTTAGTTTTAGCGGTTGCGCTTTGCGAAAATTCCGAAGCCCGCGCCGAAGCAATTCGCTGGATAGATGCCAAACGAGAATTTTTTGCCAAACAAAGCAATGTTATGCTCAAACTTCTGACCGCAAAGCACGAAGAAGTTCGGCAATTTGCCGGAAACCTGTTATTGACAACCTCTTACAGCGAAGACGAAAAACAATTTTTACTCGGACGTTTGATTTCGGAAATGTTTTCCTTTGATGAATCCAAACAAGCCGAAGCTAAAGATTTAAGCGAAATTTTGCTAAAGAGTTTTGCTAAAGATTTGCAAAAAATAAATTTAGATGTTGTTAAAGATTTGCTTTCACACAAATTGGTTGAAGTGCAGGAATTTGGCGGAAAAGTTTTACTAAATCACGAAACTCCGGCGGAAAAATTGCCGAATGAATTGATAAACTCTTTGATTGCCTCCGCCTATGCCGAAATTCGCGCAATCGGAATTCGTCTTTTCGGACAGTTTCCCGATGAAAATTTATTGCAACGTGAAAGTGTGATTGCTTCGTTTTTATCGCACGAATTGGAAGATGTTCACAATGCAACTCGTCCGATTTTGCAACGATTGGCGAAAAACGAAAAATTTGCCGAAAATATGACGCGCCGAATCGTGGTTGCGTTGTTGCAAGGCGAAATTTCCGAAGAAATCGAATCACGTTTGCTCAATTCGTTGCGCGAAGATATTCCGAATTTTGCCAACTTCATTGACGAAGAAACGGCGCGGATTTTACTTGAGGCAAAATCTGCTAAGGCAAACGAACTTGGCGGTTTAGCCGTTCAAGTCAACGTCAAAGATTGGAGCAAAAATTTTACAACTGCGGAAATAGTTAAGTTTACGAACAACGAGGTTTTAGCGGTGCGCCAAGCGTCCTGGAGTTTAGCGGAAAATTCGGTTGAGCAAATGCAACGAGATATTTCATATTTGATTCGCGCTTTGGATTCAAAATGGGACGATTCGCGCGAGTTTTGGTTCGGATTTTTCCAGACAAAATTTACCGAAAAAGAGCTTTCACCGGAAGTTTTGGTGGCGATTTGCGATTCGGTCAAACCCGAAGTGCAAAAATTCGGACGCGACTTGATTCAAACCTATTTCAAATCGGAAAACGGCATCGAATATATGCTTAAATTGAGCGAGCATCCTGCGCCTGAAATGTCTTTGTTTGTAACGAATTATCTGGAAAATTATGCCGCCAATTCACCCGAAAAAATCGCTGAATTGGAAATGTATTTCGTCAGAGTTTTGAGTCTGGTCAATCGCTCCCGAATGGCAAAAAATCGGATATTGTCGTTCCTCGAAAATGAAGCGATGAAAGATGAAAAATCGGCGCAAACAATTGCCGTAATTTTGGCGCGACAATCCGCAACGGCAGCGATTGGCGACAAAGCAAAAACGATTGAAAGTATGTTAAAAATTCGCCGCAAATTCCCCGAAATTGCTCTGCCGATTCAGGTTAAGGCGTTGAAAGTTCGAGCAACTTAAACGAAAGTGTCTCCGAAGGAGACCAACAATATAACGTAGCGAGAATCGCTACGAAATTGATAAAAACACAAACCGTCGCCGTAGGTGACGAACAAAAATATGCCTCAATCGTTGGTAAAAATTTTGATACACGCTGTTTTCTCAACTAAAAATCGGAGTAATTTGATAACTTCCGAAATTGAAAACGATTTATTCGGTTATATGAATGGAATTGTGGAAAATAACAAATCAAAATTGATTTTAGCGAATGGCACAGAAAATCACGTTCATTTGTTAATTTCATTGGGCAAAACGCTTTCAATCAGCGAACTGATTGGCGATATAAAACGTGATAGCTCGGTTTGGATAAAAAAACAGGATTCGCAATTTTCAAACTTTCACTGGCAAGAAGGTTACGGCGCATTTTCAGTCGGTCAAACACAGGTAAATGAAGTAATGAAATATATTTCGAGTCAAAAGGAACATCACAAAGAAAAAAGTTTTGAAAACGAAATGCGTGGTTTTTATCAAAAATATGGAATTGAATTTGATGAAAAATATGTTTGGGATTGATGTTCGTCTCCGTTGGAGACGCGAGGCTTTGGGATTGAATTCGTAGGGTTTCACCCTACGCTATATTGTTTGTCTCCGTTGGAGACGACATTCGGAAACTGTTTATAATCAATTATTTATGTTATTCGATTATTCATATCGCGGAAGTTCAAATGTTGAGAGTTCAAGCGGCTCGACCTCAATGAATTTTGTGCCTGATGCCAAGCGCGAACCGACATTTTTTATGGCAGAATTGCGGCAAAAACTCGAATTCCGCGAAGCAATTTCGGCTTTGCACGATGTCGTTGTTTCGGATTTGCGCTTTAAGCCGAAGGACAAAACCGTATATAAAGAATGGGCGGCGCAACGCGAAGAGATTGATTGGCAGGAAGTCGCGCAAAGACGCGCCGAGGTTGGCGGGAAAATTAAGGTTTTGCAGGACGAATTGAACGATTTGCGGAAACGTCAGTCAGATCGTTGGTCGGAGTTTTATAATTCCCGAAGTCGTTATTTCAAATACATTTACGAGAAACAAAAGGATTTATGGTTCATCCTTGATCCGGTCATTACCGTTCATCCTGACGAAGTTTTCTTTGAATGTTTTTCGGAAGATGAATCAAGCTACGGACGTTTGGGCGCGAAATACGAAGTTTTTGAAAACGTCAAAGAATTTGCTTGCGGCACGACCAATATTGATTATTCCGCCGCGCTTTACGATGAATTTCAAAAGATTCGCACTTATAAAACGACTAAATTTGAGATTGATCCAAGCGGTTTTGAAGTCAGCACGACCAACGAAGATGCTTTCAAAGAAGTAAAAATCGATTTGCCCGATTCGTGGGTGCGCGGATTTTTGCAAGTCAGTTCGGCGATGTCTCTGCCGACCATCAGTTTCGATTTGCATCCGTTGGATGTTCACAATATTTGCTTTATGTTGCGGCGTTACAAAGAACGCCAAAGTCCGCGCGGAATGCGTTACATTTTGAAACCGAATGAGCCGGTCAAAATAATTTTCGAGCCTTGGAATTTTGAGATAACTTGTGCGCGAACTAGATTTACCGGAACAGAAGAACACGACATTCGAGTTTGGGGCAGACGCAGACTTTTGATTTTAGAACGGCTGATTTCCGTCTCGAAAAAATTTACAGTTCACCTTTTGGGAACAGGTTTGCCATCGTTTTATTTGGCAGATTTGGGCGATATGGAATTTACTTTGGGCTTGTCGGGTTGGACTGCAAACGATTGGTCAAGCGCGGGAAATTTTGATTTGCTTGCGCCGCGTGCCGATGTTGACAGTTTTACTAAACGCCGTGTTTTCGATGGTTTAAAGCAAAATTGGTTAGACAAACCCGCCGATTTAGCTAAGAAACTTGACCTTGACCAAGCGACAGTTTTGGGCGCATTGGGCGCATACACACAAGCCGGCAGAGCGATTTACGATTTATCCAAAGGCGTTTATCGAGTCCGCGAGCTGAGCCGCGATCCGTTGCCGATGGACAAGCTCCGTTTTGCCAACGAACGCGAAGAATCTGCGACTAAATTTATTGCTAACAAAGCGGTTAGCGTTTCGAGCCGCGAAGCAAAACCCGACAACGCCATCGAACTAAAAGGCGCGGTCAAGGATAAAGAAAAAATTTACGAATGTTCGATTTTCATTGACAGCGACCAGCGAATGAAAAAAGCCGTTTGCAACTGCAACTTCTTTTTACAAAACAAACTGTTCAAAGGTCCTTGCGAACATATTTTGGCATTGAGAATGGAAAGTAATCGTTAAAAACTAGCGATTAAATAGATTTTTGACAAATAAACGATTTCGGCGTTTGGCAATATATCTTGCAATCGGAGCGATGTTTCGTCGTTCAAGCGAAAAGATAACCTACGCATCACGGGCTTGTTCTTTACTGTGCGAGACATTGTCCTAGTAGTGCAATTTCGGTTTGAAATCCGAGATTTAAATTTGCACTACTAGGACAGTCTCGCTGGAGTTGAACAATCACGTCCTTGGTTTATTACGAAGATTGGCAAACGTCGAAATCGTTTATTTGGAAGTGATTCCAAATTTCAAATTTCAAATTCCAAATTAAATCTGGAATCTGAAATATAGAATATGGGATTCTAAACGGTCTTTGAAATTGATTGAAACGCACTTTTTTACCCTTGCAATCCGGGCGATGTTTCGTCGTCCTTGCGGCTAGACTACTTTCGCAACACGGGCTTGTTCTTTACAGTGCGAGAACTGTCCTACCGTCACTATTTCGGTTTGTTATCGAAGATAAAAATTAGTGACGGTAGGACGTTCTCGCTGGAGTTGAACAATCACGTCCTTTGAATTTTACGAAGGCAAAGTATGTTTCAATCTTTTCATATCCACGAAGACACACGAAGCAAACACGAAGAAACTATTTAAAAAAACTTCGTGCTAACTTCGTGAAACTTCGTGGATAAATTTTGAAATTGAAGTGGAACAACCACGCACACGACAGGAACTTTACGAATATGTCCGCCAACACGGTGGACGTGATGCTTTTGTTGCCGAGCAAATGATTCGGCTTGGTTTTTGGAAATCGAGCGATTTGCCGAATGATCCGGTTGAAGAAATTAAACGGATGCGTGATTTGCAGGAAGAACTCAACAATGTCCGCAATGAAAACCGTAAACTTTTCAACGAACAAGCCTTGTTGAAAGAGTTGCGTCAACGCCGTTTAGCCGAATCAAAACAAAAGCAAAAAGAAACCAAGTTACGCCGTGAGCAAGAGCGCAAAGAACGCGCCGAAGCGTGGCAAAAACGCAAAGAAACCGAAATCGTCTATCTTGGCGAAAAAGTTTCGGGCGGCTTGAACAATTTTGAAGAAAACGCGGAAAGATTAAAAACAAACAACTTACCGTCTTTTTCAAATATCGAACAGCTTGCCAAAGCGATGAATTTAACGGTTGGGAAACTGCGTTTTCTGGCTTTTCACCGCAACACTTCCGAAACCAAACATTACATCCACTTTCAATTACCGAAAAAAACAGGCGGATTTCGTTTGATTTCCGCGCCGATGCCACAGCTTAAAACGGCTCAACATTGGATTCTGCACAATATTTTGCAGAAAATAACTGTTCATGAAGCGGCACACGGATTTTTGCCCGAAAAAAATATCGTGTCCAATGCCCAACCGCACGTTGGCGCAAAAATCGTGGTAAATTTTGATTTGAAAGACTTTTTCCCTTCCATCAATTTTCCGCGTGTCAAAGGCGTTTTTCGTTCTTTAGGTTATTCCGAAGTGATTGCAACCGTTTTTTCATTGATATGCACTGCGCCCGATGTTGAAGAAGTCGAGATTGACGGCAAAACTTATTTTGTCGCAGTTGGCGAAAGACATCTCCCCCAAGGTGCGCCGACCAGTCCTTTTTTAACCAATATTTTGTGCAAACGGTTGGATAAAGGTTTGGCAACTCTGGCGAAAAATTACGATTTTACCTATACACGCTACGCCGATGATTTGACTTTTTCGACTAAAAACGATGGCGAAAAATTAAGCGATTTCATCAACAAAGTTCGTTATGTAGTTGAGCAACAAGGATTGACCATCAACGAATCTAAAACGCGGATTCTGCGAAAAGGTCGCCAACAAGAAGTCACGGGAATCGTTGTCAACGATAAAATTTCCATTGACCGAAAAACTCTGCGAAAATTCCGCGCCTGCCTGCATCAAGCTGAAACCAAAGGGCTTGAAGGATTACGCTGGGGAAATTCGCCGGATTTAGTCGCAGCGTTAGACGGCTTTGCAAATTTTGTCTTGAT
>DAORIL010000383.1:0-6539 GCA_035438525.1 Pyrinomonadaceae bacterium | reverse complement strand
ACTAATAATTAAATAACCTAAAAGTCCAAAAACTGAGATCAAATAAAATAAAACAGATTTATTGAAAAAAAGAGTTTTTAATAATTTCAAATCCAGTGTGATCAATTTCAACGCCAAAAGCCCAAATAATAAATATGAAATCGGATGTATTTTGGTGTAAGCGGAAGTAGCTTCGGTCCCCATAATATAACCAAAGGAATCGAGGACTCCTTTACCGGCAAAACAAAGGGCTACCAGACTAAAAACTATTGTTGTTTCAATTATTTGTTGTGGTTTAATCATTTGCTGATATTTGGCAGTTTTAATAAAATGAACTGCTGATTTAGAAATTAGAATAAATAGTTTTTAATTTCCCAAACTCCCGATGAGATAATTAAAAGGGAAAACAAAGCTAAACAAAGTCTTTTATTAAAAGTAATTTTGAAGTGTTTTAGGCTATAAAAATAGATAAAAACTATTGAAAGCAAATTTAGAATAATTCCGGAATATGCTACGCCTTTGGCACCCCATAAAGCCGACAATTTATAAGCCAGAATGAAATGCCCGCATCCAATCAAAATGCCTAACAACATATAAATATTGGTTTTATGGCAAAACTGAAAAATCTGGTCGAAATAATGAACTTTGTAGTTGTAAAGAAATGTCCCGAGAACTACCAAAGGAAACAACAGCGAAATTTCAATACCTTTTTCCCCAAAAATTATTTGGCATAAAAAGGTGTTAAAAATAGCGGAAAATAAGACCAACGGAACCGCTACCGCTAAAATAATACTTCCGTTTCGGTTGTGGATTAATTTTGCCTGCTCTGTCTCACCCTGATTCAATTTTTTGAGAATTTCGGGATAGGTTGGCAAAGTGAGAACCGTAAAAAAAGAACTTATAAGTAAATTTGATAAGGAAAAAGCGGCTGAATACGCTCCTAATTCTTTTAAACCAACGTTATGCTCGATAATAAAACGGTCAATTCTGACGAACATACTGGCTGAAACGGCGACAATAATCAAAGGCAATCCATATTTTAAGAACCCAGTATAAATTGATTTATTGTCCTCAAAATACTTTCGAAACTGATTTTTCCAATCTGAAATTATTACTGAAAAAAATTGCTTGACCCGTTTTGAAGTAATTTCCAAAGTGGTCAAATATCCGATCAAAAATATAAATAAAAATGTAAAAATTCCTCCAGCCTGAAATAGAAGAATTTCATAAATATTTTGGGTTTTGTTTACTAAAACATAAACAATTGCCGGAAGGTAATAACTGGCGTTCGAGAGGACAGTTATCACAGTATATTTATTAAGATTACTATTTGAAATACGAATATAATCCTGAAGATAATTACAAAAACCACGACCAATAGAAAGAATGCCAACCAGTGAAATCAAGTTGGCATTTTGGGCACCGAATCTTTCGGAAAAGATTAAGACAAACGAAATCACGGTTAGCAAAACGAGGGTAATTGCTAAATTAAAAGCTAAACCAATCGTCAGTGATGAGGTCTTATCATCTTCCTTGTAAAACCTCATCATTGACATTTTAACCCAATTAAAAGCTACCCCCTGTAGCAGCTCTACACTAATTAAGGTTAAAGACAGAAGTCCATAATTTTCCAGACTTAAAATTCGGGTGAAGACCAGCAAACTTAATAGATTGATGACCGCCGGAAATCCGAATGCCGCAGAAGAATTTATGAGTTTTTTTAATTCTTTTTTATTATTTAATCCTGAGATTTTCTTAATAAATAAGGATTTTATTTTTGGCTGCAATGACCTTAACATACTACCTGATTTGTTATTGCCTGCAACTGAATTTGAAATCATAATTCCCCGCAACATTATTTAACCCGGAATGATTAGTAAGTTTGAATTTGAAAGTTTTTTAAACTTTCGCTCTAAAAGTGTGATTAACTTTCCTTCAGATAAGTATTTTCTTTTGAAGTATATTTATATCGATAATAATGGTAATCATAGCCTTCGCGGGCAAAGTTGACATTATTCAGAACAACTCCGAAGATTTTGGCTCTGACGCTCTGAAGCTCCTGTCGGCTGCGTTGAACAATTCCGCGAGTTGATTTTCCGCTATGAATGACCATCACTGTTCCGTCAACGAGAGTTGAAAGGATAATTGGGTCGGTGACATTTACCACCGGTGGTGAATCGATAATGATATGGTCAAATGATTTGCCCAGAAGTTTAATCATTTCTTTCATTTTCGGTGAGCTTAACAATTCAGCCGGATTTGGCGGAATTGGTCCCGAGGTAATAGCAAAAAGATTTGGGATCGCTAATTCCTGGATCAATGATTCCAATTCTGTATTACTCGAAAGATAATTAGTGGTTCCTTTAGCCGAACTGATGTTCAAATGTTTGTGAATTGACGGACGGCGCAGATCACAATCAATTATCAGAACTTTAGAGCCGAGTTGTGCTAATGAAATTGCCATATTAACCGCTGTCGTGGATTTGCCTTCGCTGGCCTGACCACTTGTGATCAAAATAGTTTTCGGCGGGGTTCCAGCAGTTGATAATAAAAGTGATGTTCTGAGTGCACGATAGGCTTCTCCGGCGATCGAATGAACATCCATATTTGATAAAAGATCTGATTGAACTGCATTTCGCTTGATGTCCAAACCAAGTTGGGTGCCGTCTTCCGACAGTTCAATTTGTCTTCGTTTATTCTGTTTTTTGAAGAAACGCGAGGTTCCATTGGCAATTGATGGAATTATTCCCAACATCGGCAATTGTGCATATCGTTCCACATCTTCGATTGATTTAATCGTATCGTTCAGATATTCGAGGAAAAATGAAAGACCAATTCCGACTCCGAGGCTTGAAATAAAAACTCCCAATATTATTAACATTCGATGAGGACCGACCGGTTTAAAGGGAATTTGTGCCGGTTGGATGACCTTAATATTATTGTTTTGTTCAGCAACCTGAGCATTTGCCTGATTTGTTTTTTGGAGAAAATCAGTATAAAGCCCTCTGGCTGTTTCAACATCTTGCTTAAGGATGTTGTATTTAATAGAGGCTTGATTTTCATTGACAGCCGCAAGTTTTGCCGAAGCAAGCGCGGCGGCTAATGAGCCTTCGTCGGAAACTGCCCGCTCATAATCAGCACTTAGCTTTGATTCCAAGGCTTTGCGACTGGTTTCTATCTCCGTATGGAGCACCGCAATTTGATTTTGAACTTCCAGTATTTTGGGGTTTTGCGGACCGAATTTAACCTTTAATTCCGCAGCTTGTGCTTCTAAAGCTGATAATTGTTGTTGATATTGTGTAATTTTGGGATCCGAAAATGCCTCGGGCAGTTCAGCAATTCGTCCAGCCTGAACTTGCTCATAAAGCGACTTTTTCAACATTCGATCTGTTTGAGTCCGAATGAACTGATCATGAAGCTGCGTAAGTTTTGAAGTGGTCAAAGTTGCATTTTTATCACCGCCGACATCGGTTGAATAAATTTGTTTATCCCGCGTATATTTTGCGAGTGCTTCTTCGGAGGCTTGAACTTTTGCTTTCAGTTCCCGGGTTGAGCGGTCGAGCCATTCAGCCGAGTTAGTGAATTTTTCTGTTTGATTGTTAAAACTTCGCTGCATAAAGATTTTGGCAATGCTGTTTGCCACATCCGCCGCTATTGCAGGATTTTCATCGGTATATGAGATTTTCAATGCACGCGTATTTTTTACTTGTTCGACCGTCACATTCTTTTGCAAAAATTCGACAAAGGGAGCAAGTCTCAACGATTCCTCATTTTGCGGACTTGTTTTGACAGTTTGTCCCGGATTGTTTTGTTCTGAGTTAAAAACTGGAAGTCTTAAATACGAAATCAATGGTTTCTTTTGCGAGGCTTCCAGAAAGGTTTGATTTTGTTCGAGTTTCTGGTCTATCACTACCTTTTCAAACAATTCAGGATTTTCAAGCGCAAGTTTTTTAGTATTAACATTAACCAGATAATAGGGGTCGGAATCGTCGTTAAGGGTTAAACCCTCTGATTTTAAGACCATCGAATTTTCTTTTCCGATTTCGATCACAGTTGAGGCTGTATACCAAGCCTTGGTGCGAAACACTTGAATAGTTGCCAAGGTGGTCAGAATTACCATAACTGACAAAATTAACAGCTTATGTTTGCGGATGCGCCGCCAGAATTCACGTAAATCAATCTTTTCCTCATCCTCTGCTTTGTTTTCAGAGTTAAGGGGATAATTTGGATACTGCTGTTCAAATCTTTGATGATATCCAATTGGTTTGACTTCAGTAATTTCCAGAAGCTCGTCCATTTCATCTTCAAACGGAGTGTATTTTTTTAATGCAAAATTTTTATCTATCATATTATTAATAGTTTCTGAATGTTTGGGGTTAGTTTGAGTAGATTTGCGTGCTTAAATAAACCCTTTTTATAATCCAAGTAAGAGTCTCGGTAAGCCTCCCATAATGGTTTTCAGGACGCTCTTAGTTATTGTTTTGGTTTTGCTATTTGGAATGATAATAATATCGTTCGCCATAATCGGAACATCTTCTTTTTTTCCGGTCATTACAGCACCGACATCAATTTTAATTTCCTGCCGCGTTCCGGTTTGGATGTCCTCACGATAAATAATGCTCTGATCCAGTTTTCCCTCAAAATTTGTCCCCTGAGCCAGTGAAATTGCCTGACGCAGTGTGGTTCCTTCCTTGAGCGGGAATGAGCCAGGGCTTTTAACTTCGCCTGCAACAAAAAACACGTCTGATTGAGGAATATGAACTATGTCGCCCGATTCAATCGTGATGTTTTGTCCAAAATTACCTCTCAGCAAATTATTGATATTGGCTTTAATTAATTCGTATTCAACACTTTTTTCAGGTTCAGACTCAGTATTTGTTGAAGAAACCGATTTATCTGCCAATGGTTGATTATCAGTTTGACTAGTTTCAACTTTTGGATCAGTTGGTGAATTTTCAGCTTCGGCAGGACTTTCTTTGGTAAGCTTTTTTTCCCTCATAATAAAAGCCGTCGAACCGTAATTCTCGTTGAGTCCACCTGCAATTGTGATCAGTTTTAACAGCGACAACCGCCCTTCGATCTGATAAATGCCCGGACGGCGCACGGCTCCCTGAATAAAAAATCCTCGCCTATTACTTTGTTTTACTGATACCGAAACGATCGGATTCACCAAATAATTTCCCTTTAATTTTTCGGTTATCACTTGGGCAACCTGAGCAGTTGTTTTCTTTTCGGCAGAAACCTGTCCTAAAACCGGAATGGTTAAAGTCCCTTTCGAACTTAACCGAAAGGTTCCGGACAGTTCGGGGGCATCTTCAATTTTTATTTCTATTACATCACTCGGACCAATAAGATATTCTTCATCCGGAGAAACAATCAGAGACGAATTTGCCGGAGTTGTCGGATCGGTAATTACTTGTTTCGGCGGTTGATATTGCTTTTCTTGTTTTTCCTGGGTAAAAATGCTGACGGTGCAGAGAAGAACAAGCCCGCAAAATGTTGTCAATTTTAGAAAATTGTTTTTGATTTTTTTTGATTTAGCTGTTTGTTTGTGCATAAGATAATCCCGTTGCAAAAGTAAAGTTGATTTTTTTTCAAAATTTGATTAAGTCTTTCATTTTATTGAGCTGAGATTTAATCAGGCATTGGGTATTTCAGGCATTAGTCAAAATATTGAATAATGTAGAACCCGAAAGGGAAACCTCTCTTAAGAGGCAACATTTAAATTTGGACCTGGTTGTCCTTTCGCCCTGTTTAACTACTTCCGGCTAATCCGATCTGACGGAATAAATAGGCAATCAATTCTCCACGCCGCCTAACGCCTACTTTGATAAAGATATTTCGTAAGTGAAATTTGACCGTTTCCAGCCTAATTAACAATTGAGCACTAATTTGGGCATTTGAAAGCCCTTCCGCACATTTGAGTGCAACCTGAGCTTGCCGACGGCTTAAGTTATGCAATAAAACAAGCTTTTCAATTGCCTCCTCATGAGCTGAATGATCCTTTAGTTCGTTATTTGAGGGATTTTTTTGAGATTGATTGAGGCGGGTGTGATGACGGCGTTCCACAATTTCAATTGGTCTGTATATTACCAAAATGTCATCGGGAGATTGTTTATCCAGAGATTCTGCCTGACCTTTTTTGATAACTCTAACGAATAGTGAGTTGGGAATTTCGGCTTCTGAATTGTGGTTTAATTTATTAGGTTCCTTCATAATAATTATTTAAATGAAAATGTAATTAGGTATTTGTCCTTTTTTTGAGCATAAAATTATTTGAATTAAGCTACCGATAAGGATAGTTTCCAATCCTATCTGAAAGTCTAGTAGCGAATCTTGTGCCAAAAGCATAATTCCCAATAAGACGTTATTTTTCAATAATTTACATTTACCTTCCCCCTTTCTTTATATTTAAGTTAGGCTTTAGTTGTCTAACTTTGAGGAGTTTGTCCACATAGCAGGGCAAAATGGACGGTTATTTGCACTCCCTCCGTTTACCGGCAAGGTTGACAGAAACCGCCGTTAAAACCAGAAACAGCAAAGAGGTTGAGGGAATCTGT
>DAORIL010000382.1:0-6596 GCA_035438525.1 Pyrinomonadaceae bacterium | reverse complement strand
AGTTTTTATCAGCAAACGATTAACTTTTTCGGGCGAAATTCCGCGATCGTTGAGTTTTTCGAGTTCGACAACTTTATCACCGTGAATAAATTCCATCGTCAAAACTTTGGAAGTGGTAGCGTTCCAGTAAATTTTGGGAACATGGATGTTTGACCAATCTTTGAAGCTCTCGCGGAATCTTTCGGCGTTTTTGCCTTCGGATGAATAGTCCATTTCTTCGTGGACAGTTTCGTCAAATTCGCGCAACATTCCCGCCCAATCCGCATTTTCATTCAAGGACGGAAATCTCTCGGCAAATTTGGCGATTTTTTGTAAAAGTTGAATATCGCCTTTGATAATTCCTTCCAGATTCGGGCGTTGAACTTTGACCGCAACTTCTTCTCCGGTAAAGAGTTTGGCGCGATAGACTTGTCCTAAACTTGCCGCTGCGACAGGTTCAATATCAAATTCAGCATAAACCTGATTGATTTTCTTTTCGAGTTCCTTTTCGATTCTCGCAAAGGCAATTTCATTCGGAAAAGGCGGAACGGAATCTTGCAATTCGCCTAAAGCTTTGACAAACGGCAGCGGTAAAAGGTCAGCGCGAGTTCCGAGAGATTGTCCGATCTTGATAAACGTCGGACCAAGTTCGATCAGATTTTCTTTGAGCCAAACTGCCTGTTTTTCATGATTAAGCTCTTTGTTTGCCTCGCTTCCGAGAAACCACCAACGAAGCAGATACAAAAATTGATGAAAAAACCAAACATTGACTTTGTGGAATTTTTCGCCCAAAACTGCCAGCCAGGTCAAACGTCTCGCAGTTTCCAGACGCGCTTCGGAATGTTTATTTTGCTGCGTGATATGCAGATCAAGCTGGTCGAGATAAAGATAAAGTGCGAGCATTCCGATAACTTTTGAAACGTGAAAAAGCCGTAAATAACCGCGCCAACCTTCGTAATTTTTTTCAACTGCCGTCTCCGTCTGCAAAAGCATTTTTTCCTCGGCAATTATTTCTTCGTTGGAAACTTGTTTGGCAATCGGAAGCTTTGCCGTCGGCATTAAAGCGTGATGACCGTTTTCGCTTTCAACTAAAATCGGCTCAATTATTTTTTCTTTTACTGCTAATTTTTCGCTCATCTTTTTGCTCTGATAAACATTCTATCAAATCTAAACATAGAACGTGCTTTGATGTGCAAAAGTTTGCGAAAGTTTTATGGAAAGATTATTCTTAGGGAAAATTCACCAATTAGGGGATTGATATGATTTTGAAAAAATATTTGCTGATTTTCTTCTCAATTATTTTCTTTTATTGCATCTCGACCACTATAATTTTCGCCTGTCGGTGTGGAGAAATACCTACTGTTTTATCACAATTTGAAATGTCGTCGAATATTTTTATCGCTAAAATAGTTTCGATAGAAAAAGCTAAAGATGCTGATTTTTATGAGAACGGTGTTAAGAGTATAAAAGTCTCAGTGCAAAAGGTTTATAAAGGTAAATACAAGGTCAGTGAAGAAATTATTATAGAACAAGGTCAAGGCGGAGATTGCGGTTGGATTTTTGAGGAAAAAGATAAGGACAAAGAACTTTTAATTTATGATCTGTTTAATTTTCTTAAGCATCAAATAATAATTTATTGTGGTAGAACCACTGAACTAAAATTTGCTGGAGATGATTTACTTTACTTGGATAATTTTGCAAAGGTAGTGGGTAAAAGTCGAATTTCGGGAACTCTGCAGTATTGGGGTAGTGGCGAAAATAAGCCTTCAGTTGAAAACCAAATCATCAAAATCACGAATTATAAAACTAAGAAAAGTTATAAAGTAAAAACCAATAAAAATGGGGTTTATGAAATTTACGGATTACCTGCGGGTTGGTATTACGTTGAAACAGAACCCGCAAAAGGTTGGAAATCCGACAATCTATATCGAAGATATTTACCTGTTGACTATCAATCGTATGAAAAATTGGATGAAAAATACTACCCCCAAAACCCCAAAATAAAGAAGGTTGGACTAAACCTGATGCCTTTTATCTTTTCCCAAATCGCCACGCAGGACTTGATTTTAACTTTACAAATCAAAAATAGTCAGACAATTTTATGAGAATAAAAATATAATCCGTAAATTACTGAATTTGATAGAATCATTTATTATTGAAGCAAAACATATTTAGAGGAACATAGAACGTGCTTTGATGTGCAAAAGTTTGCGAAAGTTTTATGGAAAGATTATGCTAGCGGTAAATTCTCAGGTTTGAGTTAAGTTTATGATTTTGAAAAAGTATTTGCCGATTTTTTTCTCAATTTTTATCATTTATTTTGTTTCAAATACATCTGTTTTGGCTTGTTCGTGTTCGGCAAAACCTACCGTTTTATCTCAATTTGAGTATTCAAAAGATGTTTTTATCGCCAAAATTGTAGCAGTTGAAAAAGATAAGACCGCAAATCCTAGTCTTGAAGGTATTGCTGGTGCAAAGGCAATAGTTCAAAAAGTTTATAAGGGAAATCTCAAGGTTGGGGAAGAACTATTTTTTGAACAGGGTGTTATTTGTTCTTGGACTTACAGCGACAAATCTATTGGATATGAAATACTTGTCTATGATTCGTATTTTGAAGGTAATCCCAAGTCTGGAAGTGTTTCATATTGTGGCAGGAATAACACTGTTCAAAACGCAGCCGATGATTTACTTTATTTAAATAATCTGGAAAAAAATAAAGGAAGAAGCAGAATTTCGGGAACAATAAATTATCGTCAAAAGTCTGCTCTGGAAAATGTTGAAACCATCAAAAAATCTGTCGAAGGAAATAAGATAAAAATCACAAACGCTCAAACCAAAAAGATTTACGAAGTTAAAACTGATAAAAACGGAGTTTATGAAATTTACGATTTGCCGGAGGGTATCTATTATTTTGAGTCTGAAATTGCAAAAGGATGGAAACTATCAAAATATCAGTCCAATAGATATTCAGTTGATTATCCAGAGTGGGAGAAGTTAGAAAAATCAGGAAAGATAAAGTCTTTTGTCGAAAGCAAAAAATTAGAAGAAACTTTAAAAAGCCCTAAACTTTTAGCCAATTATCTTTTTCCGAACCGCCACGCTGATTTTAATTTTAATTTTGTAATTGATAACTCTATCAAAGGCAGAATTTTTGCTCCAAACGGTGAGCCAATTAAAGATGCGGAAATAAGTCTGATTCCAATTGGCGGGAAAAAGGCTCAATATATCTTTATCAATGACTATTCCAATGAAAAAGGAGAGTTTATTATTGATGAAATTCCGGTTGGAGAATATGTGTTGGCTGTGAATGAAGATAATAAAGTTTCTTTCAAAACTCCATTTAGAAGATTTTATTATCCTGCTGTGGCTGAAACTAAAAATGCAACTATCTTTTCAATTAAAGAGGGGCAACAAATTGAAGGGATAGAGATTCATATTCCAAAATTTGAAGAAATTGTAACCGTTAAAGGACGGGTTTTATATTCTAACGGGATACCTGCTGCTAATGAAAGAGTTTTTTTTACATCGGAAGCAAGCTCCAACCCAAACAATATTGAGGCATTCGCTAAAACTGACTCTGAAGGACGATTTACTTTAGAGATTATGAAAGGATTAGAAGGCAAAATTTATGGGATAATTACGGCTTCTGATGACGCTTCTAAAAATTGTCCGTCACTTCAGAAAATCGTCAAAGAAAAAATTGATGATAAAAAGTTTGTCACTTTAAAAACTGCCGAAACCAATTTTCGAGCCGAGAAAAACACCAACGAAATTGAGTTAAAATACAATTTCGACGGTTGCCAAAAAACAAAGGAATAAAGAATATTTAAAAAGGATTTTTCATCTATGCAATCAATAGACACAATTTTTACCAACGCTTTGGTTCTGACGATGGACGAAGTGATGAATCAATACGAGCGCGGAGCAGTTGCCGTGGATGGAGACAGCATCGTGGCGGTGGGATTCGCGGACGACATCGAAAACTCATTTTCGGCAAAGGAGACGATTGATTGTCAGGGAAAAGTTTTGATGCCGGGTCTAATCAATGCTCACACTCATATTCCGATGACACTTTTGCGGGGAATTGCGGATGATTTGCGGCTTGATGTCTGGCTTCAAGGCTATATGTTTCCGGTTGAGCGCGAATTCGTTTCGCCGGAATATGTCCGTTTGGGAACATTGATTGGTTGTGCTGAACTAATTCGGAGCGGTGTGACGACTTTCAATGATATGTATTTTTTTGAAGATGCCGTTGCAGAAGCTACTGCCGAAGTTGGACTGCGAGCCGTTTGCGGCGAATCAATTCTTAAATTCCCGACACCTGATTCTAGTTCGTATGAAGACGCAATGGAGCAAGCACGCAAATTTATCATCAAATGGAAAGGACATCCGCTGATTGTTCCCGCTATTGCCCCGCACGCACCTTACACAACTACACCCGAAATTTTGCGCGAAACGGCTGAATTAGCCATCGAATTTGACGTTCCGCTGCATACTCATTTGGCGGAAACTTCGTTTGAAGTTGAAACGATGCGAAATGAAGAAGGAATGCCCGTCATTCCCTATGTCCGAAAACACGGACTGTTGGAAGCGAAAGTGATTGCGGCGCATTGCGTTCATCTGGATATGGGCGAAATCCGCACCCTAAAACACGCAGGAGCGGGAATTTCGCATAATCCGTCGTCAAATCTCAAACTTGCTTCGGGTTTTGCACCTATTGTCAAAATGCTCGAAACAGGATGTAATGTTGGAATTGGAACGGATGGACCTGCCTCAAACAACGATTTGGATATGTTTGAAGAGGTTCGGATTGCTGCCTTGATTGCCAAAGCGGTTAATAACGATCCGACCGCGTTGCCTGCATCTCAGGCTCTGCTGATGGCGACCAGAATTGGGGCACAAGCACTTCATATCGGAGACATCACCGGCTCAATCACGCCGAATCGCCGGGCTGATATGATTTTGATTGACCTCAACCCAATTCATAATTCGCCTGCTTTCCGACGTTCTGCCGAAAATATTTATTCACAAATTGTTTATGCCGCCAAATCAACCGATGTTTCTGATGTAATGGTTAATGGAAAATGGCTGATGCGTGAAAGGCAATTACTGACCGTTAAAGAAGACGTATTAATTACCGCAGCCAAAGTAGTAGCAAAGAGAATTGATGAGTTTTTAATCGAACGCGAAGAATCTATTTTATCAAAACTAATTGCTCTCGGTGGCTCGTCCGAAGAAGAATCATTTGAAGTGCAAATCAAAGCCAAGATTGTTGAGCCGAAAACTTTGATTGATGCTTTGATGGAAAATGACATTGATATTCTCTACGAACGCCATTATCGCCAGCACGATGCGTATTTCTTCTTTGAAGACGAAACTCAGGGAATTTTACGCTACCGTGAAGACGACTATATCGAAAATGCGAAAAGCGCGCCGACCAAATCACGCGCACGTTTGACTTTGATCGGGCGAAAACGCGAAGGCGAATTTGGCGATGAAAAGTTGCTGTCCCGCAGCCGATTTCTCGCTCCCGCGACAAATTCATTGCGCTTTTATCGGGAATATTTTAGACCAAAAACTGAAGTAAATATCGAAAAAGATCGCCTTCGTTGGCGAATAAAATACAAAGAAACTGATTTTTACTTAAATCTTGATAATGTGACGACACCTTCGCTCGGTTATTTCTTAGAAATTAAAAGCCGCACCTGGAGCCGAAAAGATGCTGACAATAAAGCACAACTTTTAGGCGAATTACTTGAACTGCTCGGTGCAGATAAAGATGATGTAGTGACTAAAGATTATATTGAAGTTGTTGAGAATATTAACGAAAAATAGTTGTTGTGTTTTACTTCGACCCAGTGCTATTTTGTCATATATGAAAAATTTACAAAAATTTTTCTGCTCTAAACTACTTTTTAAATAAGGAACAAATACCAAGTGAAAACTTTGCATAAAGTTGCTTTAAGCAGCTTTTTAGGCTTCTCGTTAATTGGATGCGGTGGAGCCCCAACTAATTCAAACGCAACAAATACAGCCAACACAAACACGGCAAATGCGGCAAATACAACGGTAAACGCACCTGCGAATGCAATCGCATCTCCGAATGCAAACACACCTATGAATGCAACTGCGGCGAAACCTGCCGAAAGCGGACCAAAACGGCTTAATTTTCCCAAAGGAACAACCAACACCATCGAAAATTTTGACCTCGCACCTGGCGAAGCAAAACAATTTGTAGTTGGGGCGGCGAAAGGACAGAATTTAGTTGTTGATAATGGCGGAGACGGCTCGCAAATTACATTGCTGACCAAAGGAAAAACTGTTGACGTCACTAATGAAAATGGGAGACTCGATGCAACCACTACGGCTGGCGGCGATTTTGTTTTTGAGGTGAAAAATACCGGCAAGGCTAAGCTCAAAGCGTCGATCAATGTAATGATTGAAAATATCGGTGACGATTAAAACCGAATTAAAAAGAAAAAAATTGAGTATCGAAAATATTTAGCTCTGGCTCTAATCCTTTCTTTCCGGACAGGATTTCGGTCGGAGCTTTTTCTACTGTATCTGATAGAGAGTTTCAACACTCTTAGGATTATTCTCCCATTCTTTCCAAGTCT
>DAORIL010000381.1:0-6608 GCA_035438525.1 Pyrinomonadaceae bacterium | reverse complement strand
AACGCCGACGACTACGCCAACAACGACTCCGACCACAACTCCGACCACAACTCCGACTTCGACCCCAACGGTCACACCAACCCCGGAGCCGGTGCCTGAACCAATGACAATTTTATTGTTTGGAACAGGTTTGGCAGGAATCGGAATGGTTGCTCGCCGTAAAATGCGCCGCAAAGAGGAAAAAGAAAACTCGGAAGAATAATTGAAATTTTGATTTACTGGCAGATGGGTTGAAAACCTTTCTGCCTGTTGAGGTAAAAAAAATGCGAAAGATTGGTTACAATTTTCTACTCATATTTGGATTGATGATAACCTTTGGTTTGGTTAATTCAGTTTTAGCTGATGGCAAAACTGATACTAAGCGACCAAAAAATACAGGTATTTTAACTGTCAAAACCACACCTGCTTCTTATCCCGTTCTGGTTGACGGGGTCCAAGTCGGGATGTCCGGCGTTGGACAAGAAGCCGAGTTTTATTTGACTCCCGGTAATCACAAAATTGAAGTTTTGGGACCTGATGGTAAAACCTGGTCAAAAGAAATTACAACCGAAAAAGACAGAAAAAATTGTATTTGTCTGAAAATGGTTGAAAATGAAATCAGAACTCCTTGTCCATATAACATTAGAGTTGATGGTCCTGAAAGAGCCAATGATGGAGATATTGTAACGTTTAGCGCAAGCAATACTCCAACTCCAAATTCAAAATCGAATCCATTAAAATATGTTTGGACTATAACTCCGGCAATTGCTGCAGCCAAAGTAATCAGAGGATTGGGAACCGATAAAATTGAAATAGATACAACAGGTATGGGTAAGCAAACAATCATTGCCAGTGTTGAAGTGACGGATGGTTATTATGATGAACAATGCCGTCAAATCAAAACAGTTTCAATGGATGTTATACCACCTCCAATAACTCCACCAGATGAACCCGTTGGAGAAATGATAGTATTTAGGGCTTTTGATGATATTAAAGCTAGAGTAGATAACTACATCCAAGAGTTAAAATTATCACCGGATTCAAATGCTTATATTTTCTATTATCAAGGTCGAGCAAAAAAATCAGCGGATGCTGCAAAAATAGCAAGACGTATGCAAGATTATATGGTAAATGTTCGAGGATTTGATCCACGACGAATCGTAATGACTAGTGGTGGAATGCGCGAGGTTTCCCAAGCCGACATATTTGTTGTGAAACCTACAAATAAGATCCCTATCCCAACACCAAGATAACTAGTTGATAGAACGATCAAACTAAAATTGGACGGCTTCGGTCGTCCTTTTTTATATGGGAAATAGCTTTGTTTAATTGTTAATTGTCAATTGTTAATTGTAAAATATGCCTTTATGAATATCGAAACAATCGTATCACTTTCAAAACGCAGGGGTTTTGTTTTTCCTGCTTCGGATATTTATGGCGGTCTTGGTTCAAGCTGGGATTATGGCTCGCTCGGCGTGGAATTGGCAAATAACATCAAACAATCCTGGTGGCGTTGGCTGGTCCACGAACGCGATGATGTCGAGGGATTGGACTCATCAATTATCCAAAACCGTCTGGTTTGGAAATACAGCGGACACGAAACTACTTTCAGTGATCCCTTAGTTGATTGTCGAACCTGTAAAGGTAGATTTCGGGAAGATAAATTAAATGATGTAGCCTGCCCAAAAGAATCAAGTGCATGTGCCGGAAGCGGTAAAGAATGCAGTTTGACTGAAGCCAGACAGTTCAATTTGATGTTCAAAACCACCATCGGCGCAGTTTCGGCGGACGACGATCCGGCAGCTTTAGCTTATCTTCGTCCCGAAACGGCGCAGGGAATTTTCATTAATTTCAAAAATGTGTTGGATACTTCGCGCCGCAAATTACCGTTTGGGATTGCTCAGATCGGAAAATCATTTCGGAACGAAGTAACTCCGGGAAATTTCATTTTCCGCACCCGTGAATTTGAACAAATGGAAATGGAATATTTTTGCCACCCGAAAGAAGCCACTGAGATTCATCAAAATTGGATCGATGATTTTCAGGAATGGTTTAAATCGTTGGGAATTAAGTCAGAAAATCTCAAACTTTATGAACAAAATGCCAAAGAATTGGCGCATTATGCCGTGCGAACAGTTGATATTTTGTATAGATTTTTCCCCGATAGGGAAGACGAAGATTCTCAATTTGATGAATTGATGGGAATTGCTAATCGGACAGATTTTGATTTGAAAACCCATTCTAAAAAGCCTGAGGATGCAGAAGGAAAACGGATCAATCAGGATTCAACCGAAGACCTTTCATACTTTGACCCAACCACAAACGAGCGTTTTTATCCGTTTTGTATTGAACCGGCAGTTGGAGTAAATCGAACACTTTTAGCAGTTTTAATGGATGCTTATTCAGAAAAAGTCAATGAAAAAGGAGAAGTTCGAGTAATTTTGAAACTCAAAAAGGAACTCGCCCCGATCAAAGTTGCAGTATTACCTTTGGCAAAAAATAAACCCGAAATCGTGGCAATGGCAAAACAACTCAAAAAGGAATTGTTACCCACAATGAGAACGGTTTATGACGACACCGGCGGAATTGGTAAACTCTACGCTCGCCAGGACGAAATCGGAACACCTTTCTGTGTCACAGTTGACCACGAATCTCTGGAAGATAACGCAGTAACCGTCCGTGACAGAGACACTTGGGAACAGGAAAGAGTTAAAGTTGATGAGTTGAAAGCATATTTGCAAAGCCGTTTGAGATAATTATGGAAGTAGAAGTCCATGCAATAACAGACATTGGGAGAGTGAGAAAAGAAAATGAAGATAATTATCTTTTTTTAAATCTTTCAAGCAAAACATCAGGGACAAAATCAAATGGTTCAATTGATTTTGGCATTGGATTCCAAAAGTTTGAAGTTGATGATAATGGTATTGTTTTAGCCGTTTCAGATGGATGCGGGGGAGCGTTGGGTGGAGATATGTCCAGTAAAATGGCAGTTGAAACTGTCAGGGATATGCTCACTGGCGAAATTCCTAATCTTGAAGAATCATTTTATGAAGGCGGATTGATTGAGAAACTTTATGATGCAACGATTTACGCCAGTCATTTGATTTATCACAAAGGAACAACAGTTCCCGAATATAACCAAATGGGGGCAACTTTTACTGCAACTGCAATTACTCCAGATACGGTTGACTTCATTCAAGTTGGTGACAGTCGGGCTTACTTGTTCCGGAATAATAAAATTTATCAAATTACTAAAGACCAATCATTAGTTAATCAATTGATTGATTCCGGACAGATCTCTGCCGAAGAAGCTGACCTTCATCCGTTGAAAAATGTGATTTTGCAGGCACTTGGCGCACAAAATGAAGTATTACCTGATGCAGTGCGATTGATTCCAAACCGAGACGATATTTTACTACTATGCAGTGATGGGCTTTCAAATAAACTGAAAGATCAAGATTTGTTAAAAATCATTTTGGATAATTTTAATGAACTTGAAAATGCTTGCAGTGTTTTGATCCAAGAAACCAACTATTTAGGCGGTGAAGATAATATTACAGTGATTTTAGCAAAACTTTCGGGAAGCGATTTGTTAAAATCAACGGATGATTCAGTCGTGATTTATCCATTAAATTTTGAAAATACGGCTAAAAGGAATTAAAAACAAAACATAAAATCACCCAATTAATTTAAAACTTTGACCTTTTTTATTAGCAAACTCTGCGATTAATAATTGAGGTCATTTTTTTATGAAAAAAATTATTTTGCTAACGATTTTACTTTTTCCAACCCTAACTTTTGGACAGACTTACACCGGAAATTATCGTGCAATTTTCTTCAATCTTTTTTCGGATCCCAGAACAATCGTCGCGGAGTTTGAAGTGAAATCAGATAATTCAGTGATCGGTAAAGTAAAAGTAGGTGAAGAGGTTAAAATTTTTACCGGCACGGTGGAAAAGAATGGGAAATTTGAGGCAATAAGTCAATCTGAAGGGAATGCGGTCTATAAACTTAAAGGCAAATTTGATAAAAACAACAAAATCTCATTTATTCGCCGAATTGAGGAACGTTCACCAGGCAACAAAAGTGTTTCTGAAAATGGTTTGGAAGGAACTTTTGCCAAAGTTGAAAATGTTGAGACAAAAGTTGAAAAAACAAAAACTTTACCCGATACAGAATTTAAAGTATCCGATAACGGCAAAAGTCAATTGATTGTCCAACATTCAAATCCACTTTTTGGAGATCAATGGAATGATTTTGTCGGTAATGTTGTTTTCAAAGGCTCAGAAACCGAAAAGCGTATGGAATTGACGGCAAATGTTACAATTGAACAACAAATGAGGTCAATTAGAATTTTCACAAAACCAATGCAGCCGAATCAAAAATTTTGGAAAACAACCAATATTCAAACGGCTTCTTATCGTGAAGAAAAACCAAATACAAACGAAAAAAATACATTTTTAGCCGGATCAATTGCCTTTCAATTAACTCCAGCCTTACAAAACGGAACAATTGAAATTGTTAGTGAAAGCGATACGCAACTAGTATTTAAGTTTGCAAATTTCAAAATCAAGCGATTGGAGGGCGAGGAATTTGTTGAAATAAACGGGTTCATCTACGCCAATAAAGTAAATTAAAACTTTTCGGAAAAATATTTAAGGGCGGCTTAATAGCCGCTTTTTTTTTGATTGGAAATTAATTTTTCTTTACTTTGGTTATTTTCTTTTTAGGTAAGGTTTTTGGTTTTTGAATTGGTAAAAGGGTAATTGATTCAAGTGTTTGCTTGAAAAATTGGCGAACTTCTTCGGTTTTAACTGAGCTTTCAAAAACTGTTCCGACCAGCAAAACCAAATCGCCAATCATCACTGTCTGATTAAAACTCCGGTTCGGATTTTCAGAACCCGGGGCCAAATAACTCCAATAAACCGAAGAAATATTTTGCAAAGTTTCAATGCTAGATCTATGGTTAAAAATTTTCAGCGATTCAGTTCCTTTGTCATCCACAATGAGTTTTGTTTTCCACCCTTTTTCTTGAGCGGAAATATCCCAATCACGATATGCTGTAAGAACTTCAGATTCGGTATTTTGTTTGTTTCCCTCAAGGAAACTGGAGGTTTTGACAAAATAAATCAATAGACCTGCACTATCGGTTTGGATCAAAAGACTTCCATCAGGGCGTTGGCTGCCTTCGGGATTTTTTCCGGCGACCAAAAAGGCAAATGGTTGTTTCTGATTATTATTTAATACCATCATTCCTTTTTCAGTTTTGACAGTTTGAAAATCGGGGGTTGGTTGATTTTGTGCAAATAAAATGCTGCTCAAAAAAATGTTTAGGGTAATTAAAAAGGTAAAAGTTTTCATTTTCGTGTTTAGGTAAATTCTTAAATTATTGCGGATACGGGACAGGTCGCCATTTTTCCTGAATTCCTTTGACCATCCAAGAAGGAATCCTTCCTTGATATTTCTTGCCGAACGAATCAATCAATCTATCTCCGGCTGCCTTAACTTTATCTATTTTTTTCTGAACAGCATCTTTAAACATTCCGCCCGCGGCTATTGCCAGTTTCTCAGAATTAATAATTCGCTCGCCTTCACGGAGTTTTGCATCGAGTTGGTCGAGCAATTCTTTGTAATCGGTTTCCATTTGTTCTGCTTCATTTTTGGCTTTTGTTTGAGTTTCCTTTTGCTGACTTTCCCTCGCTTTCTTTTCTGATTCCGCCACTCTCCTCGCCAAATATCTGGCATCAGCTTTCGGGTCTCTCAAAACAACTCTTACTAGTTTGTTATCCTCAAATTCCAAACGAAGCGAATCATCGTAACGAAGCGAGGATTGAGGCTTGTCAGAATGTTGCCAACGGGTTGTCGGCTCGCCATACAACCGGATTACCTCTTCCATCGTGGAATCCCAGTCAAGATTTTTAGCTGGCTGACCAAAATATGGCTTAAAATATTGTGAGGATTCGCCGGAATTCCCATAAAACGTAATTTCGTCAACCACCTCCTGATTTTCTAAACCATTTAGATAAAAGAAGATGCCAAAATCAACGTAGCTTCCATATTTATTGCCGATTCCAAAATCTGACGTTATCTTTGATTTTGACATTCCAAAGAATTTGTTACAACCCGAATCATCAATGATGTAACGGCAGTCAGACAACTGTATATTTGGCGATGTGGTCAATGTTTTAGCTAGAATTGGTTTTGGGGTCGGCGTTGCGGTTGGAACCGGTGTATCTTTTTGAACTGGTTCATCTTTACCCGGACAGCCCTTATTCGCTTTTGCTCCTTTGTCGTTTGGACAAACATCTTCACTATTTGGGATTCCATCGCCGTCTAAATCGTCTGAACTCTGAGCAAAAATTGCGAAAGACAAAATCGCCAAGATTGAAAATAAAGTAATTATTAAAAAAATCTGTTTCATATTTTCCCTCCCAAAATAAAGCGTTAAACACTCTTGCAAATACTCGCAGGGATTGGAGAAAAATAAGGTCAAAGGTTAATTTTGTAGTTTTTGAATTTTGCGCTGAACTGTTTCCAATAAATCTTTTTGCACCGTGCCGCTTATATTCAAAACCTCGTTTATTTGCCAGATTTCAAAGAAAACGAATTCTTTTTTGGCGTTCCAGGAG
>DAORIL010000380.1:0-6659 GCA_035438525.1 Pyrinomonadaceae bacterium | reverse complement strand
ATTCATTTTATCATTTAGTTCTCTGGCGTGGTGGTCATAAACTAAGGTCAAACTTCCAACCACTTCACCGTTTTCAGCACCTTCCTCTAAATGGGATTTAACCAAAGCATCGCGCATTAAATCACGGAAAGCCTCGGAACGGTTGGCGTAACCCTGTTTACCGATCAGATCATCGAACCTTTTCAATAATTCCTCTTCGGCACTAATTCCGAATCTGGTTAAGTCACTCATAATTTATTTTGAGGATTATACCTTAATTTTTTGCCCAAAATCTAAAGGTGACTCCGATATTAAAGGCTCTGGAATAGCCGGGTGTGGCGTGTATTCTTGATTCAATCGCACAAGTCGGACAAATTCTGGACTCAAAATAGTTTTGCGTTTCCCAATATTTTTTATTGAGCAGATTATCAATCGAAAAGTTCAAATCCATCCATTTTTTCAAGCGTTTGTTGAGATTAAAATCAACTACATCATTACCGCTTGCCCGGATTGTTTCATCCTCACCGTCAAGACGATAATTGGAAATATGCCGCCAGTTAAGTGATGAATTGAAACCGTAAAATTCGGAAACAATCAAACTGCCGTTTGCAACCGTGTGCGGTGCGCTGTCCACGATAATCCGTTTTCCCGTCGGAGAAAATTCACCCGGATAAAAGGCTTTCAGAACTTGGGTTACTCCGCCATTGAAACTCAAATATTTATTTATTCGGGTTGAAGTTTTGATTTCAAAACCGTAGGAACGCGAGCGTCCGGCAAATTCGATACTGCCGTCATCGGGAATATAAACCTGCTCGTTGGAACGGTCAATCCAGAAGAAACTCGGAGCAATGGAAAACTTTTGTGAATTGAAAGCCGCGCCCGTTTGATAAAAATCGGTGGTGGAAATTTTCGGGCTGTCAGGATTACGGACTACTCCTCGTGCGTCCTGACTCGAAATGCCGCGCCCGTAATTGCCGTAGAAAGAAATCGGAAACTTTTCAAACGGGGAATATACTACGCTGGCTTTTGGTTGAAATTTATACGCTCCCTCATTGCCTTTGAGAAAATTGCTCAAATCGCTTTGCTCGAATCCGTCTGCATTGAAGTTAAAATAATCCCACCGCAACCCGCCTTCTAAATGAAGATGTCCGTCAAACAGATCAAGCCCGTTTTGAATATATCCGGCATAGTTGGAAATTTTGACTTTGGAAGAAGTGAACAGGACATCCGGGTTTGAACTATTTCCCGTCAGAAATTTACGGTTCGGATTTCTGGCAACTGACGGATAAAGTCCGACGTTAATTTGATTAAAATGAAGATTGCCGCCAACGGTTAAAAGTGCCTGATTATTTCCGATTTTATAGGGCTGTAAATATTGAACGTTGCCGCCCTCCTGAAGGCGTGAATCGTGCTGCTGAATTTCATCACCGTAAACGGGGTCAAGCGCGTAAAAAGTAAAATTGGAAAACAGATCAAAAAGCGAACGTCCGACAAAAGCATCAGCCCGCAAAGTTTTTCCCGATGACCATTCCTTACGGTAATAAGTGCCGAAGGCGCCAAGCTTTATCCGTCCACCGTTTTCGGGATCAAGAAATCCGAAACGGTCTAACCTTCCGGCAAAAACTTCATCCAGCGGAATCTGTCCTGATGAAAAAAAGTTATTTCGTCCACCGTTGAATTTAACCCCAAAGGCTTCATTTTCGTTTAGTTTATAGGTCAAATTCCCCGTGAAATTATCACGTCTGTATTTCAATGGATTCTTAAAAGGTCCGTCCGAATACGAGCCTTCATATGCAATGAATGAAGCGACATTTTTAATGTTTGGGCTGTAAGCTAAAAAGGTGCGGAAAGTGTTAAACGAACCGCCTTGTATCCGGGCGGTTAATTGCTGTGGCAATGATTCTTTCAAATGAATCTGCACAACTCCCAAACCCGAAAAGTCACCGTAAGCCGCCGAAAACGGACCGTTAATGATTGAGACATCTTGCACCAGTTCGGGCGTTAGAGATTTCAAATTTCCTAAATAACCTTGTCCGTGTCCTTGCGTTCCCTGATTCTGCTGAAAATTATCCACCAGAATTTTTACGCCGCCATTAACTCCGCCGTGATCGAGATTAAACCCGAAACGCCGAATTTCCAGAGATTTACCACCGCCTTCGTGCTGTCCGGCATTGATTCCGGCATTGAGCGTTTGAATCACCTGATCATCACGCCCAAACAAATTGTTTTTATAAACGGTGTCATTTCGTTGTTCTACTTCCGGGGTGACGGATTCTGCTTGAATAGTGATGCTTTCATTAACGGCTGACACTAAATAAGTAATTCTGATTTGTAATCCCGTTAGATTCTCGTTAGTAGTAAAATTCCGCGTCACCTGATTGATTGATTTTCCATAAAAACGGACGCTGATATTTTCATTCGGAACTTGCAAAGAGAAGTTTCCCTCCGCATCGGTCACAGTTTGCAGTTTTCCGTTGGCGGTTTGCACCTCGATATTAACACCTGGCACAAGCTCAAATTGCGGAGTGACAACTACGCCCGAAAATGTTGTTGTCCTAGTAGTTTGGGCAAGAATAGACAAACTTAAAAAAGTAGCTAGAAAAATAGCAGTTTGGACGAAAGTGGTAATAATCTTCATAAAAGTAATTTAGGAACAGTCGAACCTTTTTCTGAGAAGAAAAGTTTATCAGCTATTCACACGAATTTAAAATTCGTAACACAAAACAATATTTCGATTTTACCGGAAGATTGGATTCAAAAAAATCAATTCGATTTTCAGCTTTCTAAATACCTATAAACACTAGCTTTCGAGAGATTATATTCTTTCATCAATATTTTTATCAACACTCCTGATTGGCGTTTTTCCCTCATCTCTTCGATTTTTTCGTCTGTCAGTTTTTTGGTTGCACCGAATCGAACACCTTTTTGCTTGGCTTTGAGAATTCCATCCATTTGCCGTTCCGCCCGAATTTCCGTTTCAAATTGATTGATGGCTCCGAGCATATTAAATAAGAGTCGTCCGGTGGCATCGGCGGTGTTAATATTTTGATCAAGCACCTGGAGTTCAACATCTTTTCTTTTTAGTTCATCGGCAATTTGGCATAGATGTAAAGTTGAACGAGCCAACCGGTCAAGTCGTGTAACAACTAAAATATCGCCTTCCCGAACATATTCTAAGCAAGCAGTAAGTTGCGGGCGTTTTCCTCCGGCGGCACTTTTCTTTTCCTGAAAGATTTTTTGACAATGTTTCAATTTATCAAGTTGAACATCCAAACTTTGACCAACCGAACTCACTCTTGCATAACCAACTAATGCCATAATTTCCAAAACCCCTAAAAATCTTTAAAATCGTATCACTTTGACTAAGACGTTTTGAGAATTATATCATAAGACATAAATTGAGACATAGTTTTAGTATGGTATTAAAAAGTATACTTTCTAAAACTATTACTAAACAATAGTCGAGATAATGATAAAATTAAAAAAAGAAATTAAATAAATCCGAAAAAAACAATTCTCAATTGTCTTATAAGAAAGTAAAACGGAAAACCTTTAAGAATTCGGTAAAGGCGAAAATGTAAACTCGTTAAAAGTTCATTAATGATAGTGCTATCCTTTAAACATTTTTCCGCATTATCATTGGGGGCAATGCGGAAAAAGGGGGACAAGCCATTTAGGTTTTAGAAACTTGTTCCCTCCCAAAAGAATCAGGGATATATTTATGGAAAAGATAGAATTTAATATTGACGATTTAATCAGAGAGCCAGAGTTGCGAACTCTGGCAACCGGCAAAAGTATTGTCGCGTTCAGCGTCAAACGATCCGACAAAACAAAATTGCTCAATACGGGCGATAGATTCAATTACAATCAATCTTCCTACGAAATAATGAATCGGGAACAGGTTCGTTCAAAGGTTGATTACTTTAAATTTAATTGTATTAGACAAGAAAGTATCTAAATTCACAGAAGTTTGCACTTAAAACAAATGTTTTTTGAAATATTTTTTCTAAATTAGAAATATCGTTAAACCCAATATTTCTAACAGTTTCTGCAATTCTTTTATCCCAATTTTGATTTACATAGAAAAAATATTTATTTTTATTCCGAAAAAACAACCAGCTCAATTGTCTTATAGACAGCAAGTTAATTTTCAAATGATTTTTCGCCGTCCAAAGAAAATATTTTCAGTGGTCGAATCGGACAAAGTTAGTGCGGTTGATTTCGGGGCGGATATTTTTCGGGCAGGAAACGCATCTTTGAGTATTGAAGAAAAAGTAAAACAGTATTTTGAGCAATTACGCGAACCTGTTTTCCGGTATTTGGTGGCGACCTTTGGCGAAGTTTCGCAAGCCGAAGAAATTATGCAGGAATCATTTTTACGGCTTTACAGTTCATTGAATGACGGGCAAAACATCCAAAACGTCAAAGCCTGGGTCTTTCGGGTGGCGCATAATTTGGCGATCAATCAAATCAAAAGCCGTCAATTTATCCAGCCTTTGGAAGAAGAAGCGTGGACGCAATTAGAACAGAATTTGCAATCAAAGGATGCTAATCCCGAACAAAAATTGCTGCAAAAGGAAAAATATAATCGTCTGCGAACAGCTATGAGCCGACTGACTTTGATTGAACGCGAATGTTTGAATTTACGAACTAAAGGTTTTCGTTATAAGGAAATTGGCGAAATCCTTGAACTTAGCACTACCTCCGTGGCTGAGACTTTATATCGAGTAATCGAAAAATTAGGGAAGGAAACGAATGGATAATCAATTTCAAAATTTATCATTTGACGGCGAACACCCGCCCCGTGAACAGTTTTTAATGTTCATTGACGGCGAGTTATCTCCAAAAGAATCTCAAAAATGGGAAGCGCATCTGGCGGCGTGTTGGGAATGCCGGGTGCAGGTCGGCAAAGCCGAAGAAACAATTGCCGACATAATCGAGTTTGAAAATGTTGTCGTTAAAGACTACGTTTCGCAATCTTTAGGCAACACAACCGATTTCAATTCAAAGCTCCGAAACTTAGCGCAGCAAAATCAAAAACCGTCTTTTCGGACACGGTTATCGTCTTTTTGGTTTATTAAAGAAATCGATTCACGACTTTCTGCTTTTTGGTTTAATAATCAGTTCGGTAAATTCGCCACCGCGTCGCTGGCTTGTCTGCTAATCTTTGTCATTATTTTTCAACTTTTACCAAAAACTGTTTCGGCAAGTGAGCTTTTAAATAAATCGAATTCGGCTTATACAAATCGAATTCTGAACGTCAGTCAGCCGGTTATTTATCAAAAATTAAAAATTACAACCAATGGAAAATCAGCGATTTTAGATGTTTGGAATGATGTTGACGGGCTGCGAATCAAACGCAAAGTAGCCCCGGATGATGAGACGAAAGAAGTTCTCCAACAATTTGAAACAGCTTTTGGGAAAAGCAGTGCGGAAATAATAAAGCCTTTGTCGTCAGAAAGTTATCAAAATTGGTCAAGCCGTTTGACGAAAAAACAGGAAGGCGTAACCCGAACCAAAACCGATAAAGATGAAGAAGCTTTTGAGCTTTCGACAAAAATTACAGGCGATCAGGAAAACGGCAAAATTATTCAGGCAAATTTAATCGTCAGAGAATCGGATTGGCATCCTGTCAATAGTTCAATCACGATCAAAACCGCTGACGGAAATCAGGTTTTTGAGGTTTCCGAAATGACTTTTAGAATTATCAAAGGAGTTTCCATGAAAAAGGATTTCTTTAATAATGATACTGAAATTTCCACCGGAGCCAACAGCGCAATCGGCACAAATTAAATAGATTAAAACTGAACAAGGGGAAGGTTTGAGCAAAGCCTTCAGTCTTTACAAAGTGAGCTATTTTGTTCGCTTAAGGCTACGACTGTCAAAAAATACAGGCTTTCAAGATAAACTAAGCAGACGGAGAGATAATTTTATGAGCAGAATATTAGTAAAACTCGGATTAGCAACAATTTTTTGTTTAATGATGTTTGGGGTTGCCAACGCTCAAACAGCAAACCTGAGCGGGACAGTTGTTGACGGAAATGGTGCAGTCATTCCGGGAGTTAAAATCACAATTTTGAATACGGAAAATTCCGCTCGTCGGGATATAGAAACAAATGATGACGGAAAATTTACTGTTCCGTCGTTACCTCCGGGAAAATATTCCCTTTCTGCTCAACGTGAAGGATTTGCTTCCTTTGAGTTGCAAAGTATCGTTCTCAACGTCAATGATGAACGATCTCTGCGTATTTCATTAAACACAGGGAGCATAAAAGTAGCCGTTCAGGTCACAACCGATAGTTCGCTGATAAATGAATCTCCGGCAGTTGCAACGACCGTTGACCGAAAATTTGTCGAGAATATTCCGCTCAATGGGCGCTCCTTTCAATCGTTGATTGCACTTGCTCCGGGAACTGTTGTCGGTAATTTTGCAAGCACGGGCGGGGACAATACTGTGACTGGATTTAGTGTTAATGGACAGCGTGCATTAGCAAATTATTTTACGGTTGACGGAGTTAGCGCGAATGTTGGAACAACCGCAAATGCTGATATTGGTGTGCAAGCAGGCGGCGCAGCTCCGGCAACGACCATCGGCGGTGGCACTCAATCTTTGCTGTCGCTGGATGCGATGCAGGAATTTACGATGCAAACCTCGACCACTTCGGCAAAATTCGGTAAAC
>DAORIL010000379.1:0-6659 GCA_035438525.1 Pyrinomonadaceae bacterium | reverse complement strand
CGAATAATTTCAACGGTCTCGCGTTTTCCTGTGCCGTATCTTTCAACTGTTATTTTGGCTAATGTTCCGCGGGGGCCACGCAGAAAACTACGAACTTCGGAATAAGGTTTGCCAATCATTGAGGTTCCGTTTACATCCACAATTTTATCGCCGTATCTCAAACCTGCGCGATTTGCCGGAGCATTTTCAAAAGTTGCTTTGATATAAGTTGATACGTTGTTTCCATCAGGATCGCGTAAATCTCCGATGCTGGCACCAATCCCAAAATATTGTGAATTTTGATCATTCCGGAATTGTTCAAATTCTTTTGCATCATAATAATTTGAATGCGGGTCAAGCGAGTGGAGCATTCCGTCAATTGATGCTTTGAAAAGTTCGTTGTAATCGATCTTTTTGCTATCAACGTAATTTTCCTGAATTACGGATAATGCCTCAGCCATATCGGATTCAATTTTTTCTCCAGTGGTTGGAACGTCATTTTTGACGGTTTTTGTTTCTTTTCCAACGGGGGGAGTTAATTTTGAAGTGGTGTTTTGGGCAAAAATGGTGGTTTGAAATAAAACAGAAAAAATTAAAACAATGACGAGCTTATTTCTCACGGGCAAATTCTCCTTTTTTACAGCTATAAATCGTAAGATTCATCAAAAATAATAACATTCTTTTGAGGCAATTGCGATAAAAAGAGTTGCCTTAAGGTTGTAAAATCTGAGTTTGATTTTTCAATTTAAGGATAATTGTTTATTCTAATGAACTAAGAATGTCAAAACTATTAGAGGTCAAAAATTTACAAACACATTTTCCAACCCGGGCTGGGGTGGTTAAATCAGTTAATGATGTTAGCTTCTCAATCTCGGAAGGAGAATTACTTGGTTTAGTTGGTGAATCCGGGTGCGGGAAGTCTATCACGGCTTTGTCCATTATGCGATTGATTACCCCACCGGGAAAAATTGTGGGTGGTAGTATAAAGTTCAAAGGCGAAGAGTTAACTATAACCTCGGACGCACGAATGCGAGAAATTCGTGGGAATGATATTGGAATGATTTTTCAAGACCCGATGACTTCTCTCAATCCTGTATTTACCGTAGGGGAACAAATTGCCGAAGCTCTGAGATTACATCGTAAATTAGATAAACAAAAGGCTTGGCAGGCAGCAATCGAGGCAATGAAAGAAGTTTCAATTCCCGATTCGGCAAGACGGGCAAAAGATTATCCGCACCAATTATCCGGCGGAATGCGTCAAAGGATTATGATTGCTATGGCTTTGGCTTGTGATCCCGAACTTTTAATTGCAGATGAACCAACGACCGCATTGGATGTGACGATTCAAGCCCAAATTCTGGAACTTTTAAATGAACTTCGAAAAACCAGAAAACTAGCCGTTTTGTTGATTACACATGATTTAGGTGTAGTTGCAGAGGTCGCCGACCGGGTTTGTGTAATGTATACCGGGAAAATTGTCGAAGAATCTCCGGTTGATGAACTTTTTGAAACTCCGAAACACCCATATACACAAGGTTTACTGCGTTCAGTTCCAAAAATGAGGGCGGTTGGGGAAACAAAAAATATTCGTTTGCAAACAATCGAGGGAACGGTTCCAAGTCCGACCAATTTACCAAAAGGCTGTCATTTTGCCCCACGCTGCCAATTCAAAAAGCCGGAATGTGAACAAAACGAAATTGAATTAAAAGAATTGAGCGAAGGCGTAAAAGTGCGGTGTGTTTTGTATTGATGAAATCACGAAAATTTCAATTAATTTTCATATTACTAGTTGGCTTTTTTTTAACAAATACAGTCAAGGGGCAGAACTGTAAATACGATAAAAATGGGTTTAAAGAAGTTCCCTGGGGTCATATTCAAAGTGAAGTAACACTTGGCAAATTTAGGCAAATCAAAGGGAAAACCATAGTTGGAAATCAAAATCTCTATGGAGTAAAAATTGCACTTTACAAATTAAATAATGATGGAAAGATTTATATTGGTTCTCAAATCAGCGATACGAATGGAAATTTTTGTTTTAAGAATCTAAAGGATGGAAAATACAAGTTGAGAATGGGTATGGACGGTTTGAATTCTCGTTATTTCATTCTTGAATTGAAAAAGAATGACAAAAACCTTCCGAATAAAATTGAGGCAATTCTTGAGGTTGGAACCTAAAAATTGAAATTTTCAAAACTTAAAATTCTAGGTAAAAAAGTTTTTCTTCGATATACGAACCAAGATGATTTTGAAGAATTAATGGCTTTATTTGATTCAAGCCGCGAATTTTATCAAGGTTTGGTAAATACTCCAACCGATGCCGAAAGTTTTAGAATTTATGCTGACCGAAATTTAGATGACGCAAATGAATGTTTTGTGATTTGCCAAAATGTTGATAATACAATAGTTGGAGCAATAAATTTGACTCAAATTTTTCGCAAAGCTTTTCAAAATGCTTATCTTGGTTACTCACTTGGGGTAAATTTTACCGGCAAAGGTTTTATGACTGAAGCGATTGATTTGATTTTGGGGCATGCTTTTGAGAATTTGAAACTTCACAGAATTGAGGCAAATGTTCAACCCCAAAATTTAGCGTCAATTAAGGTTTTGCAACGAAGTGGTTTTACCAAAGAAGGTTTTTCGCGTAAATATCTGAAAATAGATGATGTATGGTGCGATCACGAACGTTGGGCAATTATTTTTGAGGATTGGGAACCGAGAAAAAAAGACAGAAAATAAAAGGCAAAATGACAGCGACACAAACAAAAAAACACGAATTAGTTCAAATTAAAAATCTGGTCAAACATTTTCCGGTTGAGAATTCGGATGATGTTGTAAAGGCAGTAGATGGTGTTTCATTTAATATTTTTGCCGGTGAAACCTTGGGTTTGGTTGGTGAAAGCGGTTGTGGGAAATCAACGGTTGGGCGTTGTATTTTGCGTTTAATTGAACCAACTGGTGGGGAAGTTTTGTTTGAAAATACAAATGTTTTGGCTTTAAGTAAAAATGAATTACGTCCTTTGCGGCGCGAAATGCAAATTATTTTCCAAGACCCATATGCTTCATTAAATCCACGTCTTTCTGTGCTTTCTATAATTTCCGAACCACTCAAAATTCACGGAATTGGAAATAACTCCGAACAAAAAGACCGGGTTGCCGAACTTCTTCGCAAAGTTGGACTTGATTCTGATTATATGTTTCGTTATCCGCACGAATTTTCTGGCGGACAGCGGCAAAGATTGGGTGTGGCTCGCGCACTTGCACTGAATCCTAAATTGATAATTGCAGATGAGCCGGTTTCCGCACTCGATGTTTCAGTTCAAGCTCAGGTTGTCAATCTTTTACAAGATTTGCAGGCTGAACTTGGTTTAACTTATCTTTTTATTTCGCATGGTTTAGCTGTCGTCGAGCATATTTCTAATAGAGTTGCTGTAATGTATTTAGGTAAAATAGTTGAAATTGCCGAGGCTGCAGAACTTTATGAAAATCCTTTACATCCATATACAAAAGCATTACTTTCGGCCATCCCAATTCCTGACCCAAAAGTAAAACGGGAAAGAATTGTTTTGAAAGGCGACGTCCCAACTCCGATAAATCCCCCTTCAGGGTGTCGATTTAGAACCCGTTGTCCGATTGCAAGTGAAGAATGTGCATTGATTTCCCCGGAATTGAAAGAAATTTCTGAAGGACATTTTGGGGCTTGTATAAAAATCCCGGGATATTCCGGGATTTAATTTAAAAATGAAACCAAAATGATTCCTTTTTCGTAAATTGGAGAAAAGTTGGCTTTTAAAAACCTAAAAAAAAGGAGTAATTAAAATGACTGAAGGAAATCCTGATTGGCAAGCACCACCGCCACCAGTAGATATAGAAACAGCGGCGGAACAACCGCAAATGTCGCTTGTTCAAACATTAGTAAACATATTTTTTGAACCGGGAGCCGCCTTTGAAGATTTAAGGAAAAAACCTTTTCCAAGGTTGATTTTTCCACTTCTGATCTGTGCCGTATTAGTTTCAGGTTATAATTTTGGGCTTCAACAAAAACTGGGTCAGGAAAGAATTGTGCAGGAACAATTAAAAATGCCGATTATGGAACGAGTGCCCGAAGAAGCAAAAAAGAAAATGGTTGAAGATGCTAAAAATACTTCAACAGTAAAGGTTGTTTTAACTGCTTTTGCTAGTTTTGTTGGGTTTTTAGTTGTTTTTACCATCATGGGGCTAATTTATTGGGTTGGAGGTTTAGCTTTTGGTGGTAACGGAAATTTTTGGCATGGAATGGCGGTAGTTGCATTTTCATCCTTTCCGATAATTGTGGTTTCAATGATAGGGAGTCTGATAATCCTTTTATTAAAATCTCCGGATGATATTAGTTTTATGGATGCTCAAAATGGGTTGTTGAGAATCAATCCAAATATGATCATGGATGCTTCTTCTGCCCTCAAAGCATTTTTCTCCAGAATTGATCTGTTAGTAATTTGGGGAGTTTTTCTGAGTGCAATTGGACTTAAGAATGTGATGAGGGTTTCAAACGGGGGAGCCTGGCTGTTTTCTATAATAATTTGGTTGATCGGAACTACTTTAGCGGTGGTTCTAAGTATGCTTTTCAGATAAATTCAAACCTAAAAGTAAAATAAAAAAGGACAGATTATTTAAACTGTCCTTTTTCATTTTGGGGTTATTTCAATTGTTATTCATACCTTAGAGATTCAATCGGATCTAATCTGGCTGCTTTCCAGGCAGGGAATAATCCAAATATGAGGCCAATCCCGACACTTGCTCCAAACCCAACAATTGGAGCCCAAAGTGGCACATATGAAGGCATGATCATTTTAACTAAAAGAGTTAAAAGCCAACCAATAAAAAGCCCAACTATCCCGCCGAATCCGGTTAAAGTAGCTGCTTCAATCAAAAATTGAAGCAGAATATCGCTTTGTTTTGCGCCAATAGCTTTTCTAATCCCAATTTCGCGCGTTCGCTCAGTAACCGAGACAAGCATAATATTCATTACGCCTAATCCACCGATCATTAATCCGATTGAAGAAATGATGACCATGGCCAAAAAGACCCCGCCTGTAATGGCTTTGAACTGATCAATTAGGCTGGCGGCAGTTTCCATGGCAAAGTTGTTCTTTTGGTCAAATTTAACTTGCCGCCGAATCCGTAAAAGGTCCTGAACATCATCTTTGGCTCGTTCTAACATTCCTTCTTTAGCAACAGTTAAAATAAAAAGATCATCGGCATTGGGTTTTAGTTTGAGGGCAGTTCCCATGGGCATATAAATAATATTTGATTGGTCATTATTCCCTCCACCTCCGCCGAATAGTTGCTCTCTTTTTTGTAAAACACCAATAATTCGAAATTCCTCTCCGCCAACTTCAATTGTGTTTCCGATTGGACTTTCAAAAGGAAAATAACTTTCCCTGACAAAATCACCAATTAGGCAAACTCTGGCTTTCTCATCACTTTCGGTTTGGGTAAACCAACGTCCATCTAATAAAACTTCAGTAGAAGTTTTTTCTACGTCAGGTAAAGTTCCGCTAAGTTGAACGGAAGTTGAAGTTTTACCATTTTTCCCGGTAACATTTATTTTTTGACCAAAGAAATTGTTTGAAATATCCAAAAATGGGACAGCAACCTCAACTGATGAAAGTTTGCTGATTGCTTCAGCATCATCCATAGTCAAAGGCTTTCGCATTCTTTCCTCCCGTGAAGGTGCACTGGTTCGAATTCCAATGTCCATTTTGTATAAGAAAATTGAGCGTGTCCCGAATGATTCAACTTGTTTTTCAACAGCGACATTGATACCGCTAATTACCGAGGAAATCAGCATTACGGTAATTACCCCAATAACTACCCCAATAATGGTCAAAAATGAGCGAAGTTTATTGCCTCGCAAGGTATCCAATGCCATTTTAAGATTTTCGTAAAATGAACCAGTAATAAATTTCATAAATTAATCTGCTCGTAAAGCTTCAATTGGATCCAGCCTCGCTGCTTTCCACGCGGGAAAAAGTCCGGCTAAAATTCCTACCCCGCCTGAAACTCCGATTGCTAAAAAGATTGCCCAGATTGGAATTCGGGTTTGAAAAACAAAAGCTGTGACAATAACTCCCAATAATTCCGCCAAAATAAGTCCGATAATTCCCCCAATTAAAGCCATTGTTGCCGCTTCAAATAAAAATTGGCGCAAAATATCTCCTTGCCTCGCTCCAAGACTTTTTCTGATACCTATTTCCTTGGTTCTTTCGGTGACGGCAACCAGCATAATATTCATTACCACAATTGCCCCAACCAACAGGGCAATTGCCGGCACGACCAGAATAACGGTTGCAATAGGTCCGGTAATTCCACCAATTAATTTAGCGATCGCGTCAGGTGTTAAAATTCCAAAATTATCTTTTTCATCAAAAGCTAAACGGCGTTTGATTCTCATCAGGGTTCTAGCTTCTTCGACGGCATCATTGTAGGATTTGTCGGATTTGGCACTTGCTTCAAAATAAATACCACGACTACCTCGCAGCCCTCCAAAATTTGAACCAAAGGTCTTAATAGGAAATTGAACAAAATTATCCTGCGGCTGCCCAAAAACTGTCCCTTTAGCAGCTTGAATGCCGATTATTCGGTAGGGAATCCCTTGAATTGTAATTTCACCCCCAAGGGCATCTCCCTGTGGAAATAATTTG
>DAORIL010000378.1:0-6675 GCA_035438525.1 Pyrinomonadaceae bacterium | reverse complement strand
AACGCGACTGTTAAGAAGCGTGTTTTAACCGCTGATTGACACGCTCCCTCACGGTTGCGTTTCCGCCTATCAATACACTCACTTCAAATTTGCTCTAAGCATCGGAGTTGCAGAGCAACAGCATCTAAGTTTTTGGTGGAAGATGCCGTTCCGACGGAACTCCGCTCTCTTTTTCAACCGATTTCTATAAACATATCGCTCCGCTGGAGCTAAAATTGCACAATTACACAGTTTTGGATGATAAAAAGATGTGTAGATATTTAAATCAAACCTGCTTGTTCTGCTCGTCTGACTGCTTCCAAACGTGTATGAGCCACAAGTTTTTTCATAATATGTTGAATATGATTGTTAGCGGTTGCCCGGCTAATAAAAAGTTTTTCGGCAATTTTGGCAGTTTTTTCGCCTTTTGAGAGTAATTTTAGAATCTCAAGCTCGCGTTTAGTTAATTCTGTGACGCTACTCGGCGCACTTTTGGTCGAAAGAATTTCGCTGACATTGACAGTTGGCAGACTTGTTTCATTAACGACAAAATCACGAACTAATAACTCAAATCTTTTTTGAATATCGGATTGGCGGACGATGTGAATCGTGTAGGGATTGGTCGAGCTTGATTCATCCACAATTATCACCGAAACATTGCACCATTGCCGTTTGCCGTTAGCATTGACTTGAATCTCATAATTTTTCAAAGGCTGATGGTTCCGCGCCCGCTGTTGGATAGTGCAATTTTCGGTGCAAGCACGACCGCATTCATCAACGCCCTGGATAATGTTCTTGCAAGACATTCCTAGTGCCTTTTTTTTTGTAAATCCAAAGAGTTCCTCAGCCGCCTTATTCCACGCCGCAATAAACCCATTCGGATCAAGTGCAAACGCCGGGTCAGCCGTTCCTTCGACCAAATTTTTGATTTCGCCAAGCCTCATAGTTGATTTGATTGTGATTAGTTTTGATTAACCTCCATTTAAAAATAATTTGAACTTAATTATTTTTCTGTGACGCAGGTCTCAAATATCAAAAAATAATTTTTAAAGTTAAATAGCTGAGAATAAACCAATTAAAGCATTTCAATTGTCGTTTTTAGCAAAAATTTTCTAAATAAAATAATCAAAAAAATGATGTGAAGTAATCATTGATAAGAAAACTAAACCAAGCAATATTAAAAGCGGACTAAGAAGTAATCTTTTAATCGAGGCAGTGACTGATGGTTTTCTCAAAAGCAACGGGATATGGAATCAGAGCCTTAGCCTATTTGGCAAGACAAACTGATGTTCGTTTATGCGGTTTAAATGAAATTGCTGATGGCGAAAATATACCGCCCGTTTATTTGAGAAAGCTGCTTGGGGAATTACGGCGACACCGAATTATTAATTCAGTCAAAGGCATACACGGCGGATATTTACTCGCTCGTGAGCCAAACAAAGTGACACTGTGGGATGTTTTTCAAGTTTTGGATCCGAATCCTTATCTTGATGAATGCATTTTATGTCATTCGCGGGATAAAAGGAAATCTTGCCCTTTTTGCGGTGAATGGAAACGGATTGGCAGTGAATTGATTCAACTTTTGAAAAAACAGACAATTGCCGATTTTGCCAAGAAAACATTGAAAGCAAGTTGAAAAATATTGATTTATTAATCTTTGTGAAAAGTTTCTCAAGAATTTAAGGGATAAAAATGACATTAACCTGGATTGCAATTATAGCGAGTCTTTTGATGGGAGCCGGAGCGGCTTTTATCTTTATTTTTGCGGTCAAAAAAGATTATTTCCAAGATATTGAAGACGCAAAATATCAAGTTTTTTGGTCTGACTTAGAAGAATTAGTTGATAGTGCTGAGGAGGAAAATAAGAATGAGCGAGAAAGATAATGCTCACGAAATAGAAGGTAATGAACCGATCACACGGCGCAAAGTTTTAGCGTGGTTAACGAGTATGGGACTTTTAGGTTCAGCGATTGTCAGTGTTTTTTCAAATTTAGTTTTTATTAAACCGAGAGCAACTTATGGACTACCGACCAGATTCGGAATCGGCACACCTGACGATTATCCGCCGGGAACACGTATTGCGCTTGGCAAAGAAAGAGTGGCAATCATCCGCGAAGGCGAAAAGATGGCGGCAATTTCAATTACCTGCACACATTTAGGCTGCATTGTTGGGATTGCTGATACAGGTTTTGCTTGTCCGTGTCACGGTTCACGCTTTGATCAGGACGGAAATGTAACCGGTGGTCCTGCTCCGCGACCTTTGCCTTGGTATGAACTTACTTTAGCTCCAAACGGTGAGTTGGAGGTTGATAAAGGGAAAGAAATTACGCCCGGAAAATGGTTCACAGTATGAAAAAGAATAATTTTTTAACCACGCTGACAGAAATGCCGATGAGCATTTGGAATTCCGTTTTTCGGAATAATCTTCCGCACACGGATTTGGGACGCTCAAAAACGAGTTTTACCAATTTTTTCCTCCATATCCATCCGGTCAAAGTTCACAAACACACGCTTAAACCCTGGTTCACAATGGGGTTAGGTCTAATCAGTCTCTTTTTGTTTTTCATTTTGACGGTAACGGGCGTTTTATTGATGTTCTACTACGTTCCTTCGACAACACAGGCTTATGACAGAATGTTGGATTTGCGCGGCTCGGTTGCTTTCGGTGTTTTTCTGAGAAATATGCACCGCTGGGCAGCCCACGGAATGGTAGCGGCGGTTTTTCTGCATATGTGCCGGGTTTTCTTTACCGGCTCTTATAAAAAACCGCGCGAATTTAATTGGGTCATCGGCGTTTTTCTATTCCTCTTAACTCTCTTTTCGAGCTTTACAGGCTATTTGCTTCCTTGGGACCAGCTCGCATTTTGGGCGATCACGGTCGGAACGGCAATCGCCGGATACGCTCCATTCGTCGGCGAACAAATGCGGTTCTTGCTTTTGGGCGACACGACGGTTGGACAAGAAGCGTTACTCAGATTTTATGTTTTGCACATCGCAGTTTTACCGATTGTGATGTTTTTGCTGGTGGCAGTTCACTTTTGGCGGATTCGTAAAGATGGCGGACTTTCACGTCCCGAAGATGCAGATATTGTTGAAGCTCCTGCAGTTACGCAAACCGTTTCGCCTGCTCCGGCGATGGCAATGGCAGCAGCCGGCGGTTCGTCAGGAATTGTTGTTCTCGAAAAGAAACATTACGGAATTCAAGGCTTGGTCAGAGGACCATTTACCAAAGTCGGCAACGTTCCCGAAAACACGGTGTTCAGCTATCCAAATTTATTGTTGGCAGAACTATTTGTGTTCGTGCTGACTGTGGCGGGTGTCATTATTGTTTCAGCTTATTTCAATGCTCCTCTTGAAGAACCTGTCAACATAATGCACCCGCCTAATCCTGCCAAAGCACCTTGGTATTTCTTAGGTTTACAGGAACAAGTTAGTTATTCCGCATTCTGGGGCGGGGTTGGTGTTCCGGCTATCGAAGTCTTGATCTTATTGCTGGTTCCGTATTTTGACCGTGGCGTAAAAGGGGTTGGGAAATGGTTTGCCAAAGAACGATTATTGGCAAATACGCTCTTTATGCTTTTCGTGATTATCAACATTATTTTGATCATCATCGGCACATTTTTCAGAGGACAGAATTGGGAGTTTGTTTCGCCGTTCTAAGTGGCGGAGGGGATTGATTTTATGAAAATGCGATTAGCACTGGCGATTGCGAGTATTGTGATTTTAGTCGTTCACGGATTTATTTTCTACAAGCAATTTTTTCACAAATGGGAGACTTATCAAGCCTCGTATTTTGACCAAGCACGAACTTTAGCCAAAACTGACCAGGAAAAAGAGGCAGTATCAATGAGGAGTCCGAAAATTGAACAAATTATCGTGACTCAATTCGGAAACGAAAGGGTTGACCGCTGCACGACTTGTCACATCGGTTCAGACGACCCGCGTTTCAAAGATGCGCCGCATCCTTACAAAGCTCACCCGTATTCTGCTGAATTAGGTGATAAACAAACCGGTGATGGCAAATGGGAAAGGCGGCATAAATTTTCAGATATGGGCTGCACGGTTTGCCATGATGGACAAGGACGCGGACTCGAAGAATTTTATGCACACGGTGAAGATGAGTTTTGGAATGAGCCGATGATCGGCTACGTTGCACAGGAAAATTGGAAATATAAAGACAAACTCAAAGGCAAAGAGTTTATGGAAGCCAACTGTGCTCAATGCCATACCGAAAAAGATTTCAAAAGCACCCCGTTGGTCAATAAAGGTCGGCAGCTTTTCGTTGAAAAAAATTGTTACGGATGCCATCGAATCGAAGGAATTTCCAACGGAACTTTGGGTCCGGATCTAAGCGAAGTCGGCAAGAAATGGAAACTTGATTACATCTACGAATCAATCGTTGACCCGCGTGCCAACAGCAAAACTTCGTTTATGCCGAAGTTTAATTTGACCGATGATGAGGTTAAAGCTTTAGCAATCTTTCTCAAGAGCCGTCGTGGTTTTAATTATGCCGAAACAAATCTTGACCGTTATCGCGCGACTTTGAACAAAGGTCAGGTTGCTCCGCCTGCACCTGTGACGGATAAATCTCCGGTTCCGGCTTCAGCTGATCCGATTGCTCGCGGCGAACAATTAGTAAGCGACAGAGCTTGTGTCGCGTGTCATAAACTCGGCGAAAAGGATGGCGGAATTGCACCGGATCTATCGTTTGAAGGAATGATAAAAGAAGATAAATGGGTTGCCGCACATTTCAAAGATCCGCGTGCTTTGGTTCCGGATTCGATCATGCCGACATTTGGTTTCAGTGATGCTGATTACCAAGCAATGACAGCTTATTTGATGAGTCAAAAGAAAACTCCATCATTAAATAATCCGCAGGAAATTTACACGAATCTCTGTCTGCGCTGTCACGGCGACAAAGGTGACGGACAAGGAAAGATCGCAACTTATCTTGACCCGTATCCGCGTGATTTTACCAACGCCGGATTTATGAACAGTAAAACCGAAGATCGTTTGGCAAATTCGGTTAAAAACGGAGTTGCGGGAACCTCAATGCCGGCGTGGGGCAAGGTTTTGAATGATGAGCAAGTCAAAGGAGTTTTGGCTTATATCAATCAAAACTTTACTAAAGAAGCCCGCACGGAAGTTAAAAAACGTGATGTTCCCGAACAAAATCCGGTTGCCGATTCGCCTGAGTCAGTTGTCAGCGGTGAAACGATATTTTTACAACGCTGCACGGGTTGTCATGGTCGAAAAGCCGACGGAAAAGGTCCGAATTCATTAGACATCCTGCCTCGTCCGCGCAACTTACTGAATGCCGGATTTATTAATAAAGCCGAGGATAAACGCTTGTTTGATTCAATTATGTATGGCGTGCAGGGAACTGCCATGCCGCCGTGGATTGATTACGGTTTATCCAAAGAGGATGTCGGAAATGTCATCAATTATTTACGCAGTTTGAATAAAAACAAAAAAGATTTAGTTGCAATGTGTCACTAATTTTGGGAGGGAGGCGATATGCAAACAGAAGAAGTCATTAAAGATGCAGGGGAAATCCCCGTGTCATCTTCGGCAAAATCTTCGGAATCAATTCACGAAGACACAACTGCCAAATTATTTATCATCAGTTCAATTTCATATTTTTTTATTGTCGGAATTGTAGCTTTAATCATTGCCGCAAAATTCGTAATGCCGTCATTTTTAGGCACGGTTGAATACTTAACTTACGGCAGAATGCGACCATTGCACGTCAACGGAATGCTTTTCGGTTGGTTGCTGGCGGCTGATATGGGATTGATGTATTACATTGTTCCAAGGTTGACTGGTGTCAAACTCTGGAGCGAAAAACTCGGAATGGCAACCGCCGCGCTTTGGAATTTTATTATTCTCGGAGCTGTCGTTTCACTTGTGATGGGTTGGAATCAGGGTTGGGAATACGCAGAACTACCGACGTTTCTTGATGTTTGTGTAGTAATTGCCTGGATCATGTTCGGCGCAAATATTTTTATGACCATTGCCAACCGCAAATATACGACGATGTATGTTTCGCTCTGGTATGCGATGGGAACAATTCTCTGGACAGCGTTTGTTTATCTGACGGGAAATTTTGCGACACTATTTACGACTGGCGTTAATCAGGCAAATTTGAACTGGATGTATGTTCACAATGCGGTGGGGTTAATTTTTACTCCGGTTGGGTTGGCGATAGCTTATTATTACATTCCAAAATCCTCAAACAATCCGCTTTACAGTCATAAACTTTCGATGATTGGTTTTTGGTCGCTCGCCTTCGTCTATGTTTGGACAGGGGCACATCATATGCTGCACGGACCTATTTCGCAATGGCTGCAAACGATTTCAATTGTCTTTTCAGTAATGCTTCTGATTCCGGTTTGGGCAGCGGTTTATAACTTTTTTACTACGATGAAAGGGCAATGGCATCAGTTGAGGGAAAATGTCGCCTTGAAGTTTTTGATGTCAGGGGTGGTCTTTTATCTGCTGACCTGTTTTCAAGGTCCGATGCATAGCCTCCGCGCCGTTAATGCAATTGTTTCCAAGACAGACTGGATTCCCGGACACGCACATATGGCGGTGTTAGGAGCGTTTTCGTTCTTTGCGATTGCGGGATGCTACCACACTGTTCCGCTGATCTTCAAAACCAAACTTTACTCGGACGCTTTGGCAAATTGGAGTTTC
>DAORIL010000377.1:0-6676 GCA_035438525.1 Pyrinomonadaceae bacterium | reverse complement strand
GGACAAAAGGGTCATCAATCGAATCGGCAAGTTCGGCAGCCGTATCAACATCATTTTTTGCCAAATAAACGGGAATTAATTCTTTGACAGCTTCGGCGTGTCCATCGGAACTCCCGATCTTTTCGGCTAAAAAAGTAGCACATGCCAAAAGATTATTTTGGGCATCTTGAATTTTTATAAGTTGTTCGCTCATCTATTTTTACGCTTTTTTTGAAAAGACTCTGACCATTGAATCCGGCATCCAATCTACCAGAGTTTTGGTGACTGCATCTGCACCTGCATTACGCAGAATTTCAGCCTCAAAAGTGTTAGTCACTCCCAAAGTTTGCATTCCGGCTCTTTTTCCGCCCTGGATTCCCTGCGGTGCGTCTTCAATCACGACACATTCCCGATGAACCAGTGGATGATGTCCGGCGTTGATCCATCTTTGGTCTAAATATTTGAAACATTCCAAATAGGCTTGGGGGCTTGGTTTATGTTCGGTCACATCATCAGCACTAATTAATTTGGTAAAACAACTGCGGACTCCGATTTTGTTCAAAACATATTCGATGTCTTCGCGGTTGGCCATACTGACAATCCCCATCGCAAAACGGTTACTGCATTTACGGATAAAATTCTCAACACCTTCGCACAACGGGATTTCTTTATCAATTACCTTGCGCCACATTTCGGCTTTTTTGGCCCGTAATTCAGCTACTTTTTCATCCGAAAATTCTTTATCAACTCTTTTGAAATGATGTTTAATAAAAGTCGCGTCATCCATTCCGGTGCAGGCAAGATATTCCTCCTCGGTCATTTCAAAGCCTTCTTCTTTGAAAATATCCTGATAAAGTTTCATTTGAATCCGTTCGTCATTGATGATGACACCGTTGAAATCCATTAAAACTGCTCTGATTGCCATATAAATTTTCCTTTAGTTAAATTGAATGCTGATTTAATTTTATCTTTCAAAATGAGTTGCCGCAAATGGAAAAAGGCGTGAGTTTGTCACGCCCTTTTGAGAAAAATTGTAATTCAACTTATTTTTTCTGTTTTTGCTCTTGTTCATCAAGATTTTTCTTAAATTCCTTGCAGAATTTTGCAGTTTCAGTCTTATCCGCTTTGTTTTCTTCAATGCTCTTCTTAATTCCTTCGCGGAATTGAGATTCCATCGTTTTCAGGATAGCTTTGGTGACAAAATCAGTATCTTCATTTTCGATTTTGCTTCTAAAATAATCCATTAATTCATCGCATTCAGGGATTCCGATTTTTTCGCCTTCGGTCACTACATCGGTTGCTCTATCAGTCAACGATTTGTTTGAACTGTTACCGGTCTTGGTCGGATTATCGCCATTTGCTTGTTTTTCAGTGGTTTTGGTTGGCTCATTTTTTGTTGGTTCAGATTTTCCAAACTCCCAGGTCTTGCCGCAGCTGCACCCGATAACAAAAACTATAATTGCCAATACCAACAACAAGTTTAATTTATTTTTCATATTTTTTTTCCTTTGAAAACTTTATCTTAACAGAAAATAAGACGGATTCAATCCGCAGAATTTGCAATGAATTTAGTTGCAAATCATAGAACGAATTTTTTGATTAACTTGTTTCGCATAGTCAACAAAAAAAGACAAAAATCTGATTGTGTAAATATCCGTATGTCCACCTTTGGGAACTTTGACCAAAACATTGTCCAATCCAATTTTATCAGCTTTTTCTTTGATTGACTGGCTTCCATACATATCCAAAACTCCGATGCTTTTAAATCTAATCGGGACAACCATATCATCTTCCCCGTGATAGCTAAAAATTGCCGGATCGTTTTTATCCACCCAATTTTCATCCATAATACTACCGGACAAATTGAAAATGCCTTGGACTTTGGTCGAAAGTTTCCTATTCTCTTCCGAGCCGGTGTTTCCGCCAAAACCTCCTTCTTCGGCAATAATTGAAGAAAGTTCATCGGTAATCAAATCTTTTTCATCTAAAAGTCCAGTCTGTAAAGCCGTAATCGCTCCCGCAGAAACTCCGCCAATAAAGATATTATTCGGGTCAATTTTGTAAGGATTTCCATTTTCAGCAGTTTGGCGAAAAAATCGAATGGCGGCTTTCATATCGTTGCTCGCTCTGACCACCTCCCGCAAAATATTATTCGTTTCAACTGATTTATTTGCCGGAATCAGGCGATATTGAATACTGGCAACAACATATCCATATTTGACAAAGAAGGTGCAAAATGGGGTCATTTGCTCCTTATCTCCGCTCGTAAAACTGCCGCCGTGAGCCACGATTATCAATGGTCTGAGTTGAGCATCGTCATCTTTTGGCTCATAAATATCAGTCAATAACGAAACATTTTCATCCGTCCAACTTTTTGCAGCGGCGTATTCAATCGTTTTTTTGGTAAAATCAGAAAAAATGGCTTTTTCGTATCGGTCAGGCGCACAAGGAACTTTTGTTTGGGCTGAAACCGAAACCGCAAACGACAATAGAATCAACCAACTACATATTTTTTTCATTTAATTATCCTACATATTTGGCTTCAAAAATATTATTTCGTCCCAGAATTCCTTTTGGATCAAAGGCTTTTTTGAGCTCGCCCATTTCGTTCAAATATCGTTCACCATACATTACATAAAGATATTTGCTCTTTACTTTACCAATTCCGTGTTCGGCAGAAATAGTTCCGCCAAGCATAATTCCCTGAGCAATAAATCGTCCGTAAAGCTGTTTTGCTTTGTGAGCCTCGTCAGCATCTTTTGGCAAAACATTAACATGAACGTGATTGTCGCCAATATGTCCGAAAATAATGTAATTTAATCCCCAATCAGCCAAAGATTTTTTGTAAAATTTGAGCATTGAAGCAAAATTTTTATCGGGAACGGCAATGTCAGTAGAAACTTTGCGCTGTTTGTGTTTGATAATCCATTCATTAACTCCAACTGGCAAGGCATGTCGAAAATCACGCATGTTTTGGCGATCTGCTTCGGTTGTGGTGAACCATGAGACATCAATTTCTGCATTATGCTTTTCGAGCAACTCATTCCATTGCATAAATAATTCATCTTCAGTTTCGTCAGTTGTTTCCTGCTCAAAAAATACAGCACCTGCCATATTTTCGGGCGTTTCAGGAAACTTTTCTTTGATAAAACTGAGTGATTTTTCATCGAAATATTCTAAAAGAGTTGCATCGATTTGATTTTGGACTTCTGATGTTGGATTTTGAATTTGTCTGGTTTGAAATGAAATAGTTCTGGCTTCGGCGACAAAATTTAAGAGGTTTGATTCGTTTTTGAAAAAGATAATTCCGCTCAAAAATCCTTTGGGTTTGGTTAAAAGTTTGAACTCGATTTCGGTCACAACTCCAAGGGTTCCTTCACTTCCGATAAATAGATCAATGGCATCGACTTTTTCGCCCGAAAAATAGCCGCTCGTATTTTTGCGAACATCAGGCGGTAAATAGGTCGGGATTTTTGCTTTAATTTTTTTGTCGGTATCGGTCGTAATTTCAATAATCCCGTTGGAATCTGAAAAAATTTCACCGCGTTTGAGATGCAAAATATCTCCGGTCGGCAAAACAATTTCGAGTTTTTGCACATAACGGCGAGTCGAGCCATATTTGAAACTGCGCGAGCCGCTGGCATTGGTCGCTACAGTTCCGCCAAGTTGACAACTCCATTCCGTTGGGTCAGGCGGATAAAAAAGTCCTTTGGCTTCTGTTTCTTTTTGAAAATCCGCCAAAATCACTCCAGCTTGAGCAACTGCAAAATCCTCTCCTATCTCTTTGATTTGATTAAACTTTTCGAGCGAAATCAAATAACCGCCAAACGGGATACAACCACCGACTAGCCCGGTTCGAGAACCCGAAATCGTCACGGAAATATTTTTTTCGTTGGCTTCTCTGATAATTTCGGCGATTTCTTCGGTCGAAGTTGGGATAAAAAGTTTATCTGCGTGCCCGCCCGGCAGATTACTGGCGTCAATCAAATAATTTTGGAGTTCGTCCAATTGAGTCTTAACTTGCATAACTTTTCGATTATACAATTTGCTCTGAAAATTGTCGTTTGTAAATTTGTTTTGTGGTAAAATTTTTGGGCTATGGCGATTGATAAAACTGTAATTTTGGCGATGCAAGCCGCCGTTGAAAACGAACCTAACAACATTGCTTTACGACTCCATTTAGCTGCTCTTTTAATGGAAGACGGAAATTTTGAAGAATCACTCAGACACTCGCAAGTTGTTTTAACCCAAGAACCTACAAATCTTGATGCCTTAGAAAAAGCCGCCAATTCTGCTGAAAAACTTGGTGATTTGGCAAAGGCTGACAGTTACCGAAAACTTTCAAAAGCACTCAAAGGCGAAACAGAAAGACCGCCAATCATTCCGCACCGCACAACTAATTTTGAAAAGGACGAATGGGCTGACATTCTGGAGGATGAACCGCTCAAAATTCCGCAAGGTGACGGTTTTACTGAAGATTTCTTTTTTGAAAGTGAACGACCCGATTTACGCCTTGAAGACGTGGCAGGAATGGAAAAAGTTAAAAAACGTCTCAATTTAGCTTTTCTTGCTCCCCTCAAAAATCCAGAAATGATGAAGCTTTACGGCAAATCTTTGCGCGGAGGTTTATTGCTCTACGGTCCCCCGGGATGCGGAAAAACTTTTATTGCAAGGGCGGTAGCAGGCGAACTTGGTGCAAGTTTTATCACGGTTGGACTTTCTGATGTTTTGGATATGTGGATCGGCAGTTCCGAAAAAAATATCCACGACCTTTTTGAACGCGCCCGACGAAATGCGCCTTGTGTTTTGTTTTTTGATGAATTAGACGCATTGGGCAGAAAACGGAGTCTTTCAAGAACCTCAAATCACGGTGCGATCAATCAACTTTTGTCTGAACTGGATGGTGTCAGTCAGCAAAATGATGGAGTTTTTGTGCTGGCTGCGACTAACCATCCGTGGGATGTGGATACAGCCCTGCGTCGTCCCGGTAGATTAGACCGGACTTTGCTCGTGCTGCCCCCAGATGCGCTGGCCCGCGAGGCAGTTTTGAATTTTCATCTACGTGGTCGTCCGATTGACGGAACTGTTGACGTTGGTGCAATTGCCAAACATTCAAATGAATTTTCGGGGGCCGATTTGGCTTATTTGGTTGAAAGTGCAGCTGAATTTGCAATGGAAGAATCGATTGAAACTGGCAATGTCCGCTCAATCGCCCAAAATGATTTCAAAAAAGCTTTACGCGAAGTTCGTTCATCTACCCGTCCCTGGTTTGAAATTGCTAAAAATTATGCACTTTTTGCCAATGACGGCGGAATATACGATGATTTGTTGGAATATTTGAAAGAATTACGAATGATTTGATGTTGGACGGAAGCGAAATAATCCACCTCGAACGAGCAAGATTGTTGATAGATATTGCCCGTTATCGCGAAGCAATTCATGAATTGCACAAATATCTCACTTATTTTTCGGATGATTATCATACTCTTTGTCAAATTTCGCGTTGTCATTATGAATTATCGGAATTCAATGATGCAATGAAATATGCCAATCGAGCAATCGAATCAAACCCCGAAAATGAATGGGCTTATCGTTTGCAAAGTTTGATTTATCACGAAACGGGCGAAAATGATAAATCGTTGGTTTCGGCGGAAATATGTGTGCAAAAAGCACCGAATTTGGATTATTCCCTGCAAACGCTTGCCTATGCCCAGATCAGAAAATTTAAACTCGATGAAGCTGGAAAAACTGTGGCAGCAATGCTCGAAGTTTCGCCTGATGCACACGAAACGCACGATGCCTGCGGCTATTTAGCACTCAAAAAAGAAGAGTGGCAAATAGCTGAAACTCATTATCGCAAAGCATTGAGTATTAATGCTTTATCAGCAAATTCTTTGAATAATTTAGGCGTGGTTTATCTCAACCAAGTTGATAAAAAGCGAAAAAGTGCGGATAAAAAGGAATTACGCACTAAGGCAATAGAGTGTTTTGAACAAGCGATTAAAGTCAATCCTAACTATCATTTGGCGCACGACAATCTGAAATTGGCAAAGAGCAAATCAACCCTTTCACCGTTAACCATTTTTTTATTTGTGATTTTAGGGTTTTTCCTCAGTGGAATTCTAAGAGGCAGTGGAAAATTATTGGCAATTTTGTTTGAGTATTTTACTCCTTACAGCACTAATTTTTTGATCTTCTTACTAAACCTCTATTTTATTATTTCAGTTTTGTTGGTGATCTTGATGGGAAGCTTGATCTATACCAGAGGAAATAAAGAACAATTTAAAGAAACATTTAAACAACCTGGCAAAATTCTCGTTCTATTTTTTAGTCAATTCGTTCCTTTTTTATTAATTATTATTTTTGGATTATTTGCAGAGGCTGGACTAACCCCATTTTCCACTATTGCTATGATTGGATTTGCTTTTGGAACTTTATTTTGTGCCGGAAAGTTGATTATCTATAGGCAAACACGACATTTAGAAAATGACTGAAAAAGACTCAAAATTATTATTCAAAGCTCAAAACCTGACCGAAATTGAACGCTGGCAGGATGCAATTCCGTTGTTACTGCAATTTATCGCACAGAATCCGCAAAATTATCAGGCAACTTGTTTACTTTCGCTCTGTTACTACAATTTAGAAGAAACCGAAACAGCTCTCGATCTTGCTCAAAAAGCAATTGCAATACAACCTG
>DAORIL010000376.1:0-6687 GCA_035438525.1 Pyrinomonadaceae bacterium | reverse complement strand
CCTGAGACCTGAGACCTGAGACTAAATAAAATATGTCAGATACACACGCACACGCTTATCATCCGCCGGGACTGCAACATCAGTTCGAGGATATGAAGCAGCAAGAAGAATCCAACACAATTGGTATGTGGATGTTCTTGGCGCAGGAAATAATGTTTTTTGGCGGATTATTCACGGCTTATTTAATTTTCCGTTCGCGCTATCCAATGGCGTTTGCTGCCGGAAGTAACCACTTGGACGCATTTTTAGGCGGATTAAATACGCTCGTTCTGATTGTCAGCAGTTTAACAATGGCGTTGACGGTCTATTATGCTCAAAAGGGCAATCGTAATATGCAAGTCATTATGATTGTTTTGACGATGATTTTCGGCGCGACATTTTTGGGCGTTAAAGCGATCGAATATACCGACAAATATAATCACGGTTTAATTCCTTTTGCCAATTGGAACAAGAAAACCAAAGGCGGAGCAGAACACGCCAAAGCAGAAGAAACAAAAGAAGTAAAACATTTCTTTGCCACGGAAGGCGAGAAGAAAACCGAAGGCGCAACGGCTGAACACGAATATCATAATCCAACCGGAGAATTTCAATGGAATGATTGGAAGGCTTCAAAAGAATTAGTAACACACGCTCAAACCGGAGGATTCCTGACCGAGGCTGAAAAACTCGGATATTTTACCTACGATGCTCAGGGCAATCCCGAATTTAGCGAGAAAAAATTTCAAGGAAGGGTGCAAATTTTCTTCTGGATCTATTTCGCAATGACCGGTTTACACGGGCTCCACATGATTGTTGGATTAGGAATGATGGTCTGGCTTTTGATAATGGCGTTGCGCAACACTTATTCGGCAGAATACTATACTCCGGTAGAAATAGCAGGTCTCTACTGGCACTTTGTTGATATTGTTTGGATTTTCTTATTCCCGCTGCTGTATTTGCTCGGCAGACATTTTATTAGCGGAGGTGGTCACTAATGTCAGATAACCACGAAGAACACAATGAACATGAATCCCACATGGGGATTCCCCAATATTTAATTGTTTTTGGGATCCTGTTTGTCGGAACGATCATTACTTATTATGTCGCCTTGACCGATTTGGATAGTATGCTTTTCGCCGGGGCAAATACCTTGGTTGCATTGTTAATTGCTTTTTTCAAAATGAGTTGCGTGATTTTATTCTTTATGCACGTCTATTGGAATGGCAAACTTATTTGGTTGACCGCAGTAGGAAGTTTTGTCTTTTTGGCAATTATGTTTGCTTTTACGCTCCAGGATTATATGACCCGTGGGGCGGGCATTTTTACCAAGTAATTTTTGTTAAAAATTTAGGACGTGGGTTGGAATGATAGAATTCAGTTCCAACTCACGTCTTTGGCTTATTTTGAGCAAAATGCTATTATCATCATTTTGGAGTTGCAATTATAATTGTGAGCAAGTTTTACAGACAACAGACGTGCCATAAACGTCATCACAACCGACTGATGTTAAAGATATTCCCCTTTTTGATATTAGTAATTTTATTATTCTTTTTTAGCGGTTGTAGACCTGGAACAGATAAACCTACTCCAATTTTATTGGCGGTTGAAGATGCTTCAAAGGAGCAATTAATAAATGAAGTCAATCGGTTTGCAAAAGTAAACTCGATGAATGCCAAAATGGACTTGAAGTTTGAAGATACTTCATTTGCTGATAAAGGCACGAAAAAATCATATATTTCAGCAACTCTTACGTCAGTAGTGCAACGTCCGGCAAATATCTATTTGAAAGTTGAATTTTTTTCGGTTGATATTGCTCAAATGACTTCAAATGGAGATAAGTTTTGTATTGCGCTGTTGAAGGATAATAGTGGTGGAAAGTTCAAGAAATTTGCGTGTGGAACAAATAATGCGGACTATTCAAAACTTGAAAATGGACTAAAAAAAGATTCTAGCGAAGATGCACAAAATGTTAGTGCATTTGCTAAACTTCGACCGCAACATTTTACGGATGCAATTTTAATTCGCCCTACTGATTCAGCTAATACCTATCTCCAAAGCACAATTTATCAAGTTGAAGAAGAGGAAATGCAGAAGAAAAAAGTAATGCGAGGTTATTATTTACTTGATGAATTTACAAAAGATTCTAATGGTGAGCTTAAAATTGCACGAAGATTTTGGTTTGATCGGGTAGTTAGCATTCGTTTGGCTCGTCAACAACTCTTTGATGCTAAAGGCGAAATCGAATCAGACATAATTTACGGACAAGAAGGCAAATTGACCAATACAAATGATTACAATCATTTACCTTTAAGGATTCAATTAACTCGTCCAAAAGACAAATACACAATAACCTTGACCTATCAATCGCCCGAATCGGTAACGATTGGGAAAATTTATCCAGCTAAAGCCTTTGTTTTAGAAAATACTTGGGGTTTGGAAGAGGTCGATTTGGATGAAAAGTTACGTAAAGCAACCGGTCAAAGTTCAGCAATAAGAAATCAATAATGGCAAAAACGATACTGCAAACCGAAAATTTAGTTAAAAACTACAAAGTTGGAAAAATAGAAACTCCCGTCTTGAAAGGAGTTTCTTTTAGTGTGAATGAAGGCGAATTTATTGCCATAATGGGACCTTCGGGTTGCGGAAAATCAACCCTTTTACATCTCTTAGGTGGTCTTTTAAGTCCAACCAGCGGTAAAATTTTAATTGACGGGGAAGATTTAGCAACGGTCACTGATGCTCAACGAACTGATATACGTCGGCGTAAAATCGGTTTTGTTTTTCAACGATTTAATTTGTTTCCTACTTTGACGGCGGACGGAAATTTACGTCTTGCCGAAAGAATTCATACCGGAAATGGCGGAAATGCCGAAAGACGGCGCGAAGTTTTGCAACTTTTGAAATTGGAAAATAAAATCAATAATCGTCCGCTTGAGCTTTCGGGCGGCGAGCAGCAACGGGTGGCACTAGCGCGGGCGATCATTAACAGTCCGGCGATAATTTTGGCGGACGAGCCGACGGGAAACTTAGATACGGAAAATTCGCAGATTGTTTTGGATATGTTCAAAGAATTAAATGAGCGTTTTAAACAAACAATTATTATGATTACGCATAATCCTGAAGCTGCCGAGCATTGCAATCGAATTATTCGGATGAAAGATGGTAAGATTGTAAACGAATAATGATGCAAACCATCAAAAATATCATCAATTGGAACTATGAACGTGCCTCCTGGCAATGGGATGTGCTGTGCATTGTGATAATGATGTTTATTTTTTTGACTCCAAAGGAATGGTTTGAGAAAAAAGAAAAACTGGCAACCCGAACCGGGCGATTAGTCGTCAAACCAAGCGACTTTTCGGCTGAAAAAGCCATTTTAGAAAAGAAAGTAAAAGAGTTAAGCGGAAACCCCAACGCCGAAATCATCGAATGGCGAGAAAAAAAAGACAATGAAGGGAATGTCATTTACGAAATTGACATCCGCTGAGGAAAATATTATCCACAAAGAAACACCAATACGACACGAAGCCAAGCAAAAACTAACTTCGTGAAACTTTAGTGGAACTTCGTGGATAAAATTATATTGGAGTTATTTAAAATGAAAAGTTATTTCAAACTAAGTATTACCGCACTGGCAATTCTGTTTTTATTTAATATTTTTGCGGTTTCAGAAGCTAAGGCACAGAATCCTACTAATGAGATTTTAAATCGAATGAATGAGCATCAATAGGCTCTAACTTCGCTCAAAGCCAGCGTTGCGATGGACAAATACAATTCCCAACTTGATGAACACGAATTTTGGGAAGGAAATACCAAATATGTGAAAGGCAATGGGTCTGAATTAAATGCCCGACTTGATTGGTCAAAACCACAGCAAGAATCACTTTCGGTAGTCAAAAAACAATATGTTATTTATCGTCCGCGATTGAATCAGGCAATTTACGGAAATACTGATGATGCACAGAAAAAGGGAACAGAAGGCTCAGGGATTTTTGACTTCCTGAAAATGTCAAAAGAAGAACTCAAAGCTAATTATACGGTCAAATACCTTGGCAAAGAAGATGTTAAAGGCGGAATTCCAACCTGGCATTTGGAATTAACACCAAAAACTGCTAAAAGCTACAAATCAGTTGATATTTGGGTAGATGGTAACGGAATGGTTTTGCAAACAAAAATTACTTCTAATAATGGAGATACGAGCACTGTTTTGCTTTCGAGTTTGCAAAAAAACACTAACATCAATATCAAAAACGAAATAGTTATATCCTTGCCGAAAGGCGTAAATATGATAAAAGGGTAGGGCTTATCCAAACAAAGTTTACTAAAAGGCTCTGTTCCTAAATACAGAGCCTTTTGTTTGAGTTTGAAAAGATTTGTTGTAAAAATTATAATTAAACATTTGAGTTAGTGAACAAGAGGTTTTCTATATGCCCAAGGCAAGCAGTTTTAGTCGTTTTACTCGCGGAGTGAAGCATACCATCAAGGCTTTTGCTTCAACCAAGCATCCGGTTTTAGTCCATATCGTTCCAATGCGGCGATGTAATCTCGCTTGCACTTATTGCAACGAATACGACAAAACCAGCGATCCGGTGCCAATTGCCGAAATGCTCAAACGGATTGATAAACTTGCCGAATTCGGCACTTCAGTCGTTACCATTTCGGGCGGCGAGCCGATGATGCACCCGGAAATTTACGAAATTATTGCGCGGATCCGTCATCACGGAATGATCGCGGGGTTGATTTCCAACGGCTATTACTTTCAAGTTGATAAAATTAAAAAATTGAACGAGGCAGGTTTGGATTATCTGCAAATTTCGATTGATAACGTCAACCCTGATGATGTTTCCAAAAAGAGTTTGAAAGTATTGGACGGCAAACTCAAAAATCTGCAGGAACACGCCAAATTCAAAGTGAACATCAATTCCGTAGTCGGTGGCGGCGTTTCAAATCCTGACGAAGCCTTAATCATCGCCAATCGGGCGCGGGAACTTGGATTCTCTTCAACAGTTGGGGTGATTCACGACGGCGACGGACTGTTCAAAGGTTTAACTGACCGCGACAAAGAAGTTTATTACGAAATTAAAAACAAAGGTGCGCGCAGCTATGCCCGTTGGAACTGGTTTCAGGATGAATTGGTCGAAGGCAAAACCTATGAATGGCGTTGTCGGGCAGGCGCACGTTACTTGTATGTTTGTGAAGATGGCTTAGTCCATTGGTGTTCGCAACAGCGCGGAACGCCCGGAATTTCGCTCCACGAATACACCCAAAAAGATATGGAACGCGAATATATCACCGAAAAATGGTGTGCCGATACTTGCACGATTCAATGCGTTCATCAAGTCGGACATCTCGACGCTTGGCGTGATAAACAAATTTCGCCCGAAGAATTTAACAAACGAAATGGGAAGGGGTTGAAGAAAGAAACGGTCGCTAAAGTTTTGGGTGCGAAATAAAAAATACAAGAAAATGTTGTAGCTTCGCTGTGAGAGGCAGGAGAAAGGAGAATCTCGGATGAGATCATACTCTGTCTACTTGGTCAAAGGCACCAATCTTGAACAGGCAAAACAAGTATTTGGCAGTGCGGAAATCGTAGATGGTTCGGACTGGATGCGATGCTGTTTTACAAAAGATGATGAACCTCCTGAGGATGAGGTGCTGGTTGGCGACGAATCTTTGACTAAAGCCGCATCAGAAAGGCTTGGCGAGGTTGTTTTCGTCTATGGAGACACGTCAGTTGATGGTTTTGTTTATGAACACTCACGCAACGGCGAAATAGTCCGCAAACTCGTTTGGTTTCCGATGCTTGACGATGATTGGAATAGTGGATGGATTTGCACGGAAGGCGAGGCTGAAACTTGGGAAACCTCATTATTTGGTGAGGATAGACTCGAGAGGTTTCTAGCGATCGAACGTGACCGTCATAATGACGAGGGAAAAGAAACCGAATTTGAAGAATATGCAGAAAGCGTCCGTGAAGATTGGGCGATGAAGCGTATAGAAACGGGTAATAGATATCCCGAATGTGATGGGACGGTAGCATTACTTGTTGAGCGGAAATATGGAGTTGAGCGAGAGGGATGATTGCTCAATCTTTGCGTGAAACAAAATATCTTAAATACCCGACAGTTTTCACAGATTACATCAAACTTTGTCCAAAAAACATTTTTGCCTTATACTTGCCTTGTTTTCCTAACTAAATAAAAGGAGCATTTTTCTGTGGGTAAAACAATCAACGTTTATGACTATGTTAATCATCCTTACCAAGCGGTGCGGGATAAATTAACTGCTGATGCTTCGGAAGTTTTTCGCAGTGCAACTAAAGTTGCAGCAATGCGGGCAAAAACGGTTGCTTCGGAACTGCACGTCAATATTGCCGGAATTGAAATCGGAACGGATATTGCCATCTCGGTTAAATCAGTTGAGGAACAGCCAAAACAAGCTATGTCTTCGCCGATGACACGCATCCAACTCGAATGGGAAGCCGCCAAGATGCCCGGACTTTTCCCTTTTATGAAGGGCGAACTTTCTATCTATCCACTGACTTCGACTGAAACACAGCTTTATTTATCGGGAAATTATGAGCCGCCGCTCGGAGTTTTGGGAAGTTTGATTGATGCAGTAGTTGGTAATCGGATTGCCGAAGCGTCAGTTCACCAATTTATTACGGATGTCGCGGTCTATTTAAGAAAAGAACTTGCCGATTCAAAA
>DAORIL010000375.1:0-6696 GCA_035438525.1 Pyrinomonadaceae bacterium | reverse complement strand
TCTAATAAATGTTTTTTACTTACTACTATTTAACCTTGATTATAAAGGCTTAGAGGGAGAAGCGTTATAACAATCCTCGCTAATAGTTGGACAATTCTGCAAAAATCTTTCTTTCGGCGTGATTATCGAAAACAAAAATATTAGGATGAATCTATGAACAAACTTGAATCAGAACGTGAGCAGCAAAGGATAAAGAACAACAGGGAAGAATTGGTAGAACGGATGGCTCTGGCTCTTCCCGCAGACGGAACAATTGAGGTTTTCCCCGGATTAATTCTTGGTCGCTCATCACACCAGACAGAGCGGTTACATTCTGTCTTTACGCCTGCTTTTTGCGTCATTGCACAGGGCGGCAAACAAGTTCTTTTAGGCGAAGAAGTATTCCGTTATGATTCGGGGCATTATCTGATTTCAACAGTTGATCTACCGATTGTCAGTCATGTCGCCGAGGCATCAATAGAAAAACCTTATCTGACTTTTCGACTAAATCTCGATGCTTCGCTGGTCGCCTCAGTAATGATGGAATCCGGCCTCGAAACTAAAAAAAGTGACGCGAGCATTAAAGCAATGGATGTCAGCCCGATTGATTCTAATTTGCTTGATGCGGTTGTCAGATTGGCAAGGTTGCTCGAAACACCGGACGAAGGCAAGATAATGGCACCACTCATCATCAAGGAAATTGTTTACCGATTATTAAAAGGAGAACAGGGTGCCCGATTGAGCCATCTTTTGCCAACGGGCGGAGACACTCGCCGCATTTCCAAGGCAGTTGAACAGCTTCGCAATAACATTGCCCAACCGCTTAAAATCGAAAATATTGCGCGTGACCTCGGGATGAGCATTTCCGGTTTCCATCATCATTTTAAATCCGTCACGGCCATGAGTCCTTTGCAGTTTCAAAAACAAATACGACTTCAGGAAGCACGGCGTTTGATGCTCGGTGAAGATTTGGATGTGGCCAGTGCCGGATTTCGTGTTGGTTATGAAGACCCGGCATATTTCAGCCGCGATTACAAAAAACTTTTCGGTGCGCCGCCGCAGCGCGATATTGCCAAACTTCGCAGCAATCTTGAAGTCTAAGTTGGTATAATTGGAAACTTAAAAAAATCTTTGATTGCAATTGAAATCTTCAAAATTGATGAAAATTTGATTATTAAAAATGAATCTTTGAAGTTTTTATTTTGTCTTTTCGGCAAAATATTGCGGTATGAAATTCTCCAATTTAATAAAAATTATTTTGCTTAAATTCATTGGCTTATTGCTGTTTCTAAATTTTTTAGTTCTTGTCAATCCTGCTCAGGATAAATCGTCGAAAGGTAAATTACGGGTGTTATTTGTGGGCAATAGTCTGACATATTCCAACAATTTACCCGAAATCATTGCTAGTTTGGCCAGATCTGCCAAACAGAAAAAACTTGATTATAAAATGATTGCGTATCCGAATTTTAGTCTCGAAGACCATTGGAACAAGGGCGAAGTTCAAAAAATCTTGGCAAAAGAAAAGTGGGATTATGTGATTATGCAGCAGGGTCCTTCCGCTTCGTCAGATGGCAGACAAGTTCTGGTAGATTATGCCAAAAAATATGCTGAACCGATTGCTCAAGCTGGAGCCAAATCCGCTTTTTATATGGTTTGGTCTGCGGCAGGCAGAATCAGAGATTTTGCGGGAGTCAGTGCAACTTATCAAGCGGCGGCAAAAGAAGTTGGCGGTTTATTTTTCCCCGCAGGTGAGGCTTGGTTAGAGGCTTGGCGGCGCGACCCAAAAATCGAACTTTATGCGGCTGACCGATTTCATCCGAATTTTGCCGGTTCATATTTAGCCGCGCTGATCATTTATCAACAGTTATACCATCAAAGCCCGATTGGATTAACCCGACAGTTTCGATTTAGTTTTGAAGAAACCTCTGAAATTCCCGAAAAGCAAGCCAAAATTTTGCAGGAAGCCGCCGCCGAAACTAATAAAAAATACGGTTTTGAGTAATTTCAAAATTCAACTAAAAGGCGGAAACGCGACTGTGAAGGAGCGTGTTAATTTATATTGAAGACACGCTTCCTTACGGGCGCGTTTCTGCCTAGTTTGTCAAAATACTTAAATTCAAAATGACTGGTTTATTTATTAAGGCACAAAATTATAAACAATTATCCCCGTTACTTTCACAGCTTTTCCTGAAAGAATAGTGGGTGAAAATTTTGATTCACGGGCGGCAGCTTCGGCAGCAGCACGAAGTAGCGGATGTCCCGAAACAGCCGATGCAGAAACGACATTTCCTTGTTCATCAATCGTTACCTGAACATTTACCGCACCGTTGGCTCGAACGGCTTTGGCGGCTGGCGGATAAGTTGGCTGAACTAGATTAGTGGCTTTCCCATTTAAAACTCCGCCCGAAACGCTTTTAATGTTTGATGGAGCGTTTGAATTTGATGGTAAAACAGGTGTAGGAACCGAAAGCGGATTGGCCGTATTTGATGGTTCATTAACTCTATTTTGTTGTTGAATTTTGGATTTTTCAATGGCATTTGTAAAAGCCTGATAAAGGAAAAATCCGCCGACTGAAATGCCTGTGGCTGAAAGTATGAACATCAGAATTGCGCCGAGCAGTAAATTCCGTCCGGCTTTAGAGGTTCCTTGCGGAGTCCAAACATTTGGTTGATCTACTAAATTAGGCTGGGCAAAAACCCGTCGATAAGCGCAGAACCAAGCCGCGTAAATAAAAGGTAACAGAAAGATAACGCCAATATAAAAGAACATTATTCCGGCAATGATGAGGAAACTTTCCAGAATCAACAATGCCAATACGCCGAATAAATTTCCCATCAATGCTCGGCAACTCAATTTAACTGCCGCCATTCCGTCCATTTTGTGTTCAACAATTAACGGATAGGCGAAAATTACAATCATCCGCAGTGCAAATGCCAAAATTATGGTGACGAATATCACCACAAAAAACAGTCCGAAAAATGAGCCTAACGCGGTTAATAGACCGGGCAAAACTTCTTCGATATTTGGTTTCGGATTTTTATCAAGCTTGAGCGATTCAATATAATAATTAATTCCCCCCATCCCGATTTGTAAGACAATTGAAGAAACAATTGAGACAATAAACATCGGCAAACTATAAAAGAGAGAAGCGATAAATGATTGTCCAAAATATTCAAAACCTTTGAATAAAGTGCTAGTATCAAAGTTTTGTCCTTGAACCCGATTGAGCAAACAAAGATAAATTCCGCACATCAAAGGCGGAGTCAACGGAGCCATTGGGATCATTCCACCAAGCCCCATTAGTAACGCGCCAATAAAGGTGACGACCAGAAAACTGCCGTAATAGCCGCGCAAAAGTTCTCCGGCATCGTTAAAGGCTTGAATTGGTCTGACTACTCCGCGATTAAAGTTTATTTGATTCTCCATTTGTTTTACCTGTTATTGTTAAGACGAAAAAATTATCAAAAATTGCCGAATTTTCACTGTTTAAGAAAATAAAAACTTTCAATTTGGCAAAAAATAAAGTTTTGTGTTTTTATAGTTTCAAGATTTTATTAAATTTCAAAAATTCAAAATATCCTATGAAAATTAAACTGCTAATAATTTGCATTGCTTTTACTTTAAGCTGTTCAATAAATTCAAATGTTGTAAATTCAGCCGCAAATACTAACCAAAATACTTCAAATTCCGGGACGCCAACCAAAGAAACTGCCAAAAACAATTCGGGAAATGTGGCAAAAAATGTTCAGGCAAAAGTAACTGGAGACAGTTGCCCGCCAGTAAAACGGGAAGGGAAACGACAAATCAAGGCGCAGACTTTTCCGATTAATTTTGTTCCTTTCGCTGATATGTGCTTTGTTACTTTTGCCAGTGTTGAAGATATGATGGACGAAAAAGATGTTCCGCGCGGTTCGACTTTTCATATTTATCAAAACGGAAATTCAGTGCTGGATTTGCCGGATGCTTTTGACGGATTAACCGCCTGTTGGGTCGAAGCTGTTTCATTCAAAGATTTGAATGCTGACGGTCTGACGGATATTATTGTTGCGGGAAGCTGTCTTGGAGCAAAAGATTCGTATCCGGCCAACGCTGTTTACGCTAATACCGGACAAACTTTAACTACTAAAGCAGAAGCTAATCAGAAACTCGAAAATTTCAAAAAACTTTCGGAAATAGAGGCATTTGTTAAGAAAAATCAAAACTTATTTTTCTAAAAAAGAATTTATTGAAGCAGGATTGAAAAGAGCAAAGTTGAAAAATTTTGCTCTTTTTCATTTGGATTTTCAATCGATTTTGTTTACCTGTATAATTTTTATTAATGCAACAATCTTTTTACCTTCATTTCTTGAAAATCAGCATTGATTAGTTGTTTTTAGCTTTGAATAGGAATAGCGTAACCTAAAGCATCTCAATGAAAAAGGAAAGCCGAATGACTGATAAGGAAGTTGAAAAAGACCTCGAAGAGATAGCCGAACAAAGTGGATTAGCCCTTGTTTTGGTTGACGAAACTTCGGAAATTTCTGCTTCAAATAACAATTCTATATGTGAGGTTTTAAATTCATCAACTGAATTTGCGCCTCGCTGTGCGTTGTTTTGCGGTCAGGCTTTTGTCGAAGCAACAACAGCGGGAAAAGTTATTTCGCGCCAATGTTATGCCGGACTCCATTATCAGGCTTTACCGATAAAAACCGGTGAGAATAAACAATTAGTAGCAATTACGGGCAGAACTTTTTTACATTCCGATGATTATCGAAAGGCAACCGAAAGAAATATCAGCGGTGATTGGCAAAAATTTTCCGCGACTGATCTGTTCGAAAATATGTTGCTGTCGAGTTCAGAACAAGAAATCGAAAAATTAACCCGCTGTTTGGAAAAATTGAGCGATGAACAACGCGAGGCCATTGGACAATTAGTCAAAGAAGAAGCCATCGTGGTGGTCGAAAAAACAACTCCAATCGTTGAGGATTTACCGCCGGTTTCACCTAATGAGGAGATTTCAAAATTAATCGAGCAGTTTCACCAAAACAAGATTCAATTAGCCATCGAACAATCACCAGAAAAAAATGCGCAGGAATTGGAAGATTTAGCCGCATGGCGTTCGCTTTTTAGCTCTTTGCTTAGTTTAAATTATCGGGAGGCTTGCATTTCGGTTGCCCAATTTATTGCTCAACGCTATAAACTGACAGATTTGGCTTGGCTTGAAAACAAAAAAAGCATTTTAGAAGCAGTTTGGGCAAGCGGGAATTTTGTCGGGCAACAGATCCAAATCGGAATTCCGGCAGAAGATTCCAGATTCAAAGATGCCTTGCAAAAAGAAACTTCACTTGAACTGCGCGAACGCAAACGGGATGATCAAGCAATTGAAAAATTGCAAAAAATTAATCTTTTCCCGTTGGCAGTTGGCGGAAAAGTGAGAAGTGCATTAGCCGTTGGTGATGACCTTTTGGATTCGGAAACCAACCGGCATATTGCCCGTTTTGTTCGTCAGGTTGCCTCAGAACTCGAAATTCTGCGTTTGCGCGAAGAGATCAACCGACATTCCACGACCACGCAAGCGGTAAATCGGCTCAACCAAATGTTGAGAAAGATTGATAGCGAAGAATTTTGGATGATTTTGGCGCAGTTTATCTCGGAGTTGATGCAGGCTGAGCGTGGTTCGTTGTTGATTTATAACGAAGAAAATAAAGAGTTTATCGTCAAAGCGGCGATTGGAAGCAGTGCCGATGTCATTAACCGCGAAATGCCTGTCAAGATCGGTGAGCGAATTGCTCATAATGTTTTACGAAGCGGCAGACCGTTGGTTGTCAAGCATTTGAAAACTTCCGGAGTTGTTCCTGCTCCCAACGATTGGAAATACAAAACCGATTCCTTTATCAGCTATCCGATCGTCGTTGGCGGGCGCAAAATCGGAGTTTTGAATGTAACCGATAAAGTTGACGGGAGCAGTTATGATGAAACGGATTTAGATATTTTGCACACGCTTGCCCCTCAATTTGCCGTAGCGATTGACCACACGGCTTTGATTAGCAAAGTTGATAAATTTGAACAGCTTTCGATGACGGATGCGTTGACCGGATTGCTTAACCGGCGTTATCTCGAAGCCCGTTTGAATGAAGAAATTATGCGTTCGCAACGTCACGGCTATCCGATGTGTTTTATGATGATTGACGTGGATGAATTCAAATCTTATAACGATGCTTTTTCGCACCCGGAGGGCGACAAAGCTTTGCAAATGGTCGGGCAATGTTTGAAATCAACCTTGCGCGGGGCGGATGTGGCCGCCCGTTACGGTGGCGAAGAATTTTCTATTCTGTTGCCGCAAACCACCCTCCGCGAGGCAACGACGATTGCTAAACGGCTACGTGAAAAAGTAGCAAAGACCCGTTTTCCGAATCGGCAGGTTACCATCAGTATTGGTCTGGCTAATTGCAATGCCGAATTTTGCGATGCCGGAGAATTGATTTCAGCTGCGGACAAAGCTCTCTATGGAGCTAAAACGAAGGGAAGAAATCGGGTTGAGATTTATCAAAGAGATGATTTTTAACCTTTGGTTTTTGGTTGTTAGATTCAAAGTTATTAGTTTTGTTTTGCGAATAGAGAATTCAAACCAGAACTAACTGACATAAAAAAGAAAAATCAAAGATTAAAAATCTAAACAAAAATGCAGTCACACGAATTAAAAAGAGAAAAGATTTTAAGTTCGCTCAAAGCCGAAG
>DAORIL010000374.1:0-6712 GCA_035438525.1 Pyrinomonadaceae bacterium | reverse complement strand
TCTTGACATCACCAATTCGAGTAAAATTTCGCGCCGTTATGTCGTCGGGCAGTTTTGGGCGGAGCATCAGCGATGTTTCCGCAACTTGATTACTGCGTTCAAGGTTCCGACTATTATTCGAGAAATCGAAAATGCGCTCGGACAGCAGCAATCTATTGTCGTTTCAATCACCGGAACGGGCGAAGCACAAACGAAAAAACAAATCAGTCGGGCGATTGACGAGGAAGAAGCGATTGACGATTTGGATTTCAGTCCGCGCGAAACTCTGTCACGGCTTGTCGAAAACTGCTTTCCGATTAAAGTTTTTCAGGAAGAAACTGACAACAACAGCGGGACGACGGTTTATGTTCCGGTTTTGGATGCAAACGGACAGCAGCTCGAAAGCCGCGTCGCGCTGGAACTCAAAAGGGAACTGCTCGACAGGGTTTCGCTTTTGGAAATACCCGAACATCCGCTTGATCAATTGGTCAATTATTTCGGCACGGAGAATGTCGCGGAAATGACCGGGCGCAAAAAACGCCTGATAAAAACGCTTTCGGGACGATTTGAATACCGCGCCCGTCAGATTCCGGGCGTGCCGAATCGTCTGATAAATCTTCACGAGAAAAACTGCTTCCAAAACAAAGACAAACGAATTGCGATAATGTCCGAAGTGGCTTCCACGGGCGATTCTCTGCACGCGAGCCGCAAAGCACGGAATCAGCAAAGGCGTTATCACATCGCCGCCGAACTCAAATGGTCAGCCGATAAACAAGTTCAGGATTTCGGCAGAACACACCGCACCGACCAAACTTTTCCGCCGATTTACGCTCTAGTCTTTACCGAACTCGGCGGCGAGAAACGATTTTCCGCAACCATCGCCCGTCGTTTGGGAAATATGGGCGCATTGACCAAAGGCGATAGAAAAGCGGAAAAAGCCGGGAATCTCGATAAATATAATCTCGAATCAAGAGAAGGCAGAGCCGCTTTGAACGTCGTTTTTACCAGAATTTTGAACGGCGAAGAAATTATCGGTTTAGAAAATCCGAGGCAGACGCTAATTGATATGGGATTACTCAAAGCCGGAAGCGAGCGAGATGAGATAACGCCGTCGGAACGAACTAACATTCCCCGTTTTCTCAATCGCTTGCTCTCTTTAGAAGTCGAGCGTCAAAATGCTTTGTTCGATTATTTCTATCAAACTTTTCTCGAAACAATCGAGCATCTCAAAGCCAAAGGTAAAATTGAAGATGGAATGGAAGACCTCAAAGCTAGTTCGGTTAAAATGTTGGAATCGCCTCAAGTCTTTTACACCGATGCTTTTACCGGAGCGCAGACGATTTATTACAAACTGGAAATCACGGTCCCGACTCGCCCCGCCAAGTTTGAGGAAATATCACAGTTTGACGGTGTTTATTTTTACGAAAATCGTTCGAGCGGCGAATTTGTCGCGGTGCGTCCGACACTCGCGCACACCGACCCGGAAACGGGCGAACGGTATCAAATGGTATCGGTCAGCAAGCCTTCGGGCTATAACCTGATTTATATTCGGGAAAGCGAACTCGATGCAAGATATAAAATCGTTCCGAAAAGCCGCGCCCGCGCTTGGTGGCAAACCGAGCAAGCAAAGATTCCGCCGACGCAGCAAAAGACAATTCACCTCTTGAGCGGCGCACTACTGCCGATCTGGAAAAATTTGAAAAAGTTACAGCAAACCGGGTTGAACATCGTTCGCACGACGACCGATGACGGCGTTCGGCTGGTGGGCGTGAATATTGCCTCTGATACGATCAAGGAAATTCGCCACACTTTTGGTATCTGGCAATCTGCCGCCGGAACCGCCGAAGAAATTATTCGCACCGTTCGAGAAGAAAATGAAATCGTTGAATTAATTGCCGATGTCAGAATCCGCCCCACGAGGTTTCAAGGCGTTTCCGTAGTTGAAATTTGTCCGAGTTCATACCAACAAATCCGCGAATTGCGCGAAACAGCCCTCATTAACATCATTCAAAACAGCCGCAACCGATTCTTTTTGCCCGAAAGTGAAAATCTCGCTCTTGACGCGCTTGAAAAGGTTTTAAAGCTCTATCCGCCTACTTCTCTGCTAAAAAACGAAGAGAACGGCAATTACACGCAAAATGCGCCGGCATTAATCAATAACCAAACCCCGGTTCTGCTGCCGGATTGGTTGATTGAGCCGTCCGCTGAAGAAATCGAACGAATTTTATTCAGAAATTAAATCAATCGCTAAATTTATGATATTAAATCCATTCCTGCTTGAAAGAGCTTACAATGAAACGCGCCGCCTTGTGAGCCGCGATAAACGTGCGAGTATGAGAAAACGCCGCTACAACGCTCTCAAAAAAGCCTACCAAAGACTCATCGAAAATCCGTATATCAATTACGAAAACGGCTCAATACTAATTCTAAGTGATACCGTTACTGAACAAGGCGAAGCTAAATTCTATCGGACATCAGCCAAAGAATGCCGCCTCGAAGAGCCGGATAATGTTTTGTGTTTCGCCTTTTGGGAAGGGAATCCGTGCTGGCATCGGGCGACGCTCGAAATCGTCGAAAATTATTTGCTGATTGAAAACGAATTTAATCAGGAAAGCAACAGCAAAAGTGTTCACGCTGTGAACACCTCAGTGTCGCCAGCGTGAACACTTTTAGGAATTTACTCTTTTGTCATAAAACCGATAAATTAGCCTAAACTCTTTGTCATCTTCAACTTGATATCAAATTAAGTTTTTCAGAAAGTTCGGCACGCGATTTGAAAAGGAATCAGTGCAAACCTAAATTAAAAACTAAAACTGAAGATGAATTATTATAACTTTCAAAAAACTGAAAATAGAGGCGCACAATTAGTAGCGGAATTAGAGGAAAAAATTACCCGTTATGCCCGCGTTCCGTATTACGTCCTGATTACCGGACAACGCGGCACGGGCAAAACGACGATTGCGAGAAGGCTTCACCAAGCAAGTTCGCGTGCGCCGAAGGAATTTATCAATCTGAATTGTGCGAGTTTGACGCAAGAATTGCTGGAGTCGGAACTTTTCGGATATGAAAAAGGAGCGTTCACGGGGGCTACTGCGCCGAAAGCCGGACTTTTTGAAATCGCCAATGGCGGAACGCTTTTTCTGGACGAAATCGGCGAAATTCCGTTATCGCTGCAAGCCAAATTGCTTAAAGCGGTTGAAGAAAAGCGCATCCGCCGCGTCGGAAGTAATGCCGAACGCCCCGTTGACACGAGAATCATCGCCGCCACTTCCGCGAATCTCAAAGAAATGGTTGAACGGGGAAGTTTTCGAGCCGATCTTTATGACCGCCTGAATATTCTCAGCCTGGAAGCCGTCCCGCTCAAACGTCAAAAGGAAAAAATAAGAGAATTATTGGAAGCCGATTTGCTGAAGGAATGCGCGGCAATCGGGCGCAATCATCCTTTTGAAATTTCTCAGGACGCGCTTGAAATACTGGAAAATTACGATTGGGAAGGGAATTACCGCCAGCTTCACAATTTTGCTACCCGCCTCGCCGTCGAATGTCTTGACGATAGCGTAATTACCGGCGAGTCGGTCGAAAAGATTTTGGGCAAGCAAATCAGATATGGTTTGCGCGTCGCCGAAGAAGTAATTACCGTCGCTTTTGATCCGAAAAACGATAATCTCGACAGCATTTATCTGAGAGCCGCCGGACACGTTATTCAGCACCTCTTGACGGAAAACGGCGGAAGTCTGCGGAGCGCGGCGCGAAATTTGGGGGCGGATCATTCGACGCTTTCGCGGATTATGAAAAAATTTAATTCAACGGGCGAGACGCATAATTTCCCGCCGCCACAACAAAAATTTGCCGTCGCCGCCTGAAATCGTTGACAATAAAAATGAATTTATAAAATTACCGAAAAATTATGACTGAAATCGAAAAAAACAAAGAAGCTGCGAGTAATGAAGAGGATTGGGCAATTATTCCTTTCGACGAAGCGGAAGATGATGCCAGATGGTCGAAACTTATCGAAGAAACCGATCAATTGATAGAAGAAACGCGAGATTTGGAAGCCGTTCACGGCAAAATTTTGATGGAAAATAAATTGAGCGAGATTGTAATTAGTCAGGAAGAAACTGAAGACAATCCTTTTTGAAATTGAACTTTAGAATGTTGAAACTTATAAACCGGATGAATTAGCTCGTCCGGTTTTTTATTTTTGAAAGTTCAAAAACTATCGAAAGAAAAAAGCGGTCAGCAAAATTTGGGAGTAAACAAAATGGAAATTTTAAGCAGCGGAGCATTCATCAATCTTGAAAATCAAGAAAAAATCGAGCAGTTAAAATTTACCGCCTTTGAGTTGGCAAACGCGGCACTTGATACGACAGGCTTTGTCAACACGGAAGAATCGGGCAAAAATCTGGCACTCGAATTCTGGCAAGGCTTGGAATATATGAGCCGCGAAACAGAAGTAGCGACCATCAAGAACATTTTTCTTAATCATTTTCTTGATCGTCTGCGTGAGTTTCGTCTGACTCAATCAGCAGCAGAAATTGATTTGCCGCAGAAGACAGAACAGGTTGTTTCAGAGCAAATCCATCAAGCAGAAAAGCCGGAAGATGAATATTTAGGCGTAATTGAAATGACGGATGAAGAAAATCCGCTGGAAGAGAATCAATCTGAGGTGACGGTAAATTTAACGCAGCCGGAAGAAATTTCAACTTCGGAAGATTCTTCGTTTCTGGAAGTGGAAGTCAGAACTACCGAAAATATTTCAACTGAAACAATCAAAGAAACGGCATCGCCCGCCAGTGAAATCGAAGAAAAGGTTGAAGATGCAATGGAAAACCCCGTCGAAACAGGCGCGACGAGCGGCAAATTGTCTTTGCCTGAAAAAGAGCCGTATCAATTTAACAAATGCACGGTTACGGCGATGATTCAACTGCTTCCAATCGTTGAAGGCACAATTAGGCGCAAAGCTGTTTTCAGCGTCAAAACGCACGATTTTGTGCCGCAATATACAATGGTCGAACTCCCCGGAAACAATTTAACGGCGGAAATTATGCCCGAACTTGAAAAGGTTTTGGCGAAATATCAAGCGGATTTGCCGCTCAAAGTGATGGACAAATTGAAGAAGGAAAAAACGACGGCGAAAAGAAACGCGCCGAAGCCGACAACGGAAGCGAAAACGGTTTCTCAAGCGGCGGCAAAACAAGGCGAGGTTTCTTCATCCCAAACCGCAGAATCTGAAACGAATCAAACAAACTCTCCCGTAATTCCGCCGCCGGCGCAAACGGGACTGCAAGGAAGTCTTTTCGGGTAATTACCCGGAACAAATAAAAAAGTTATGGAAACAACGAACACAAATACGGTGCAAAGCGATTCCGCCATTACTGAAAAAATGGCAGTAATTAAAATCGAAGGACAGGAATTTCCGTTGGAAGCGGTTTTGGCTGAGGACGATAAAATGCTCAAAACCGTTCTCCAACCGCATTTCTCGTCCGTTGAAAATGCCAATATCACGCGGGAAGTCAAAAATGGACAGCTTATCGTTTCAATCGTTAAACGGGCGCAACACAAAGGCGTGTCGGGTTAAAAACCATAAATCGAACACACCTTTTGAATTTTTGTGTAACGAGTCTGAGCAAATAAATCCGGCAATTCTTTTGGCGGAAGAACTGATGCGAAAAGATATTGCCGAAATTCTCGACTTTGACGATCTGGCTCGGGCGGAAAAAACTCTCGCTGTTTCAAGGCGCGAAATAGAAGCAATAGCAAGTGGTTTTGAGGCTCTAATTAACACTCCGGGAAGCGCAAGCGAACACATTCCAATCGGATTTTAATTGAAATGACCGTTAGATTTAGCGCAACATCGCCAATTATAAATTGGAGCGATTCAGCCAAACCGTTTGGCGAAAAGCTCCATCAAGCGGTTGAATATCTCAAATTCAGAGCGCGAAACTTTAATGCTCTCGCGGCATATCAAACCGTCGAAAAATTTGTCGCCGAACAGCAAAAATATCTGCTTTTTCGCCAACTTTTCCCCGATGAATGGAATCGGTCACAGACCAGCCTTTTCAAAGCCGGAGTTTACGAAAATTACACGGAGCGAACCAATGAATTTTTTGAACTCGTCAATGAGCATCTCTTTCCGATTCTGGGCGGTTGGTATCAAGAGCCGGAGGCGGATTTTGAAAATTTCAACATTTATTCGCTCAATGTAGATTTTTGCTGTGATGAACCTGAGTATGAATATCTGCAAGTTTCTTACTTAGCGGCATTACTTCTTTTCAGTCAGGCAGACGAAATTTGGGAGTATTTTGAGGAAAATTATAAATTAAATCGAGACGATTTCCCCGAAATTCACCGCTATTCATTCGATAAAATCTGGAACTTGGAAAAAACAGGTAGAATCGGGTTATATCTCAATGTTTTTGAAGTGGTAGATCATTCAACCGGCACGCCGTGGCTTGATAACACGAATTGTCAGTATTACGAAAACTATTCGTGGGATGAAAAAACGGTTCAATTTTTGAGCCAAAGTTACCTTGAGGCGCAGGAAATGTTGCAGAAAACCGAACTTCTTGACGCACTGATTGAGGCAAATCCGAAAGAAATTCTACTTGAGATGATTTCGCTCTGGAACACGGGACAAATTCCATTTGACAAAAATAAGCGGCGGATAAAGCGCGAAAACAGGTTGGACAAATCAGATGAATAATCTTTTGACATCACCGCCGGATGCGTTGGG
>DAORIL010000373.1:0-6714 GCA_035438525.1 Pyrinomonadaceae bacterium | reverse complement strand
TCTTGTTATCGCCTGTTCCTTCAAGTTTAAGCGGAATTTTACCTTCAACCTTTGAATTTCGGTATGCAGTGTAATGTTCTTGTCCGTATTTGTCATAACCCAAAACCAAAATAGAGTCAAAATCAGGTTCGTCGCCATTAGTTGATTTGACATCATTACTACGCAAAAGTATGACCCAACTACCCGGAGTTGAGATTTTCGTAGCACTATCTTTAGATGAAAACTTTTGATCGGATTCAGTGCCATCAATTTTTTGCCAGGTGATAATTTTATTTGATTCTTTCTGGAAAATAGCAATATCAGTGGGAATTTCTAATCCGACCTGTCTGCCAAAAAGCCATCCGGCAGGCGCGGGCGAAACATCCGGAGTGAGACGGACCTGATACCAAATATCATATTTATCGTCCATATCCTCAGGTTTATTAGCTTCTTTGGCTGATTCTACCTCATCATTTTTGGATTTTTTGTTGGCTTCGTTAGGATCAACTACTTTAGGGACATATTTCCAATTGATAATTTGAAAAGTTGCGCCGTTTTCCAATTTATAAATCAAATTATCTTCTCTTTGTTCGGGCGAAAGCCGTAAATTTGAAACCGCACGAAGCTGTCCGGTAGCTTGCGGCTGTAAATCTTTAACTTCTTCGGCTAATTTTTTTGACTTGTCCAGTAACGAACCGGTGATGATATTTTGGGCTTCGATCCAGCCTTCAGTTTGTTCATCGTCATGAGCGCGAACCCGATACCATCTGACTTTTTCAAAGTCTTCAACAGCCAAAATATCAAGTTTATCGCCGCGTTTAACTTCCAACAAATCCGCCGCAACTACTGCATATGAACTACGAATCTGTGCCCGTTTAATGATGACGGTTCCGGTATCATTTGTTCCGACCACGTTTGAAATATTGTCAATCGCACCGCTAATTAAACCACAACCGCTCAAAGCAATTGCAAAGAATAAAACTATTGTGAAAATTACAAATCTATTTGCTTTCATTTCTTTTTCTGTCCAAATTTGCGCCATTGATTATAACCTAATTTGTCCAATAAATCTTTCTGGCGACCGTTCGGATTTGCCATAACTTTTAATTGAATTCCAAAATCTGTCTGTTCCTGCTCAATTCCGACCGAATTTAACTCATTCTTCCAATCAATTTTTTCTTTTCCTTCGATAAAATTTTGCACAATCGGACGCAGTTCGGGAAAAGAGTTTAAGATGCGAACAATTGCGCTATTGCCGTCTTGAATTTGATTTGGAAAGCGATGTTTGTTCCAAATTTGGCGAAAAACGTCTTTCAAATTGTGTTTTTCGCGTAACATTGCCGCATCACACATAAAAGCAATGGCTAAACCTTTGGCATAAATAAAGTTATCTGCACCTGCCCAACGTTTTTCTGAGGACTCCAATAACGAAAAACCGTTCGTTTTCGACATCATTTGCTCCATTTGATAAGCACGACTGAGAGTATTCAAAAAATCATCGAATCGAATTTGGTTAAGCTCAACGCCTGTCCGCAAAGCCTGATAAATTGCAAACCCTTCGTAGAACCAATCGTAATTTCCACTTAGATTTAGTCCGTTCGGAATCCATAAATGAAAAAGTTCGTGGCGCAATTGTTCGTGAAGTCTTTGAATTGCTTGGCTTTTGAAGGGAATCGCTCCTGAAATTATAGTCACGGTTGAGCCGCGAGTTTCTGCCCGCCAGCGTTCAGGGTTAGAATTTTCTTGCGGAAATAGTGATAAAATAATCTGAATTTTGGTGGTTGGAAATTCTTTGAATACGCTTTTATGTTCGCTCAAAATCGAATCTGTCATTGCTAAAGCTTCGTCATCAGTAAATTGCCAATTATCTGCCAAGACAAAGTTTATTGCAGTTTTATCAATTTGAATTGTTCGCTCACGAAAATTATTGCCAATCAAAAAAACTGCGTTTTGAATATCTTTGACGCTAAAATTTTGATTAATTAATGTTTCGGCGGTCGCAATTTTCCATTCCATTGGCAGTTCAAATTTTACTTGTGCAAAAGTCGATTTTTCAAACCTCGGTAGTAAATCACTGAGCATCAAAAGTCCGCGATTTTCAGTTAACCAAGAAGAATGTGCTGAGTCCGTTAATTTATCGGAAGGCGCCAGCTTGACCTCATATTTCCATCCGATTGGTTTTTTATTTGCTAAATATTCACCCGAATTTATTTTCTTTACCTCAATAACATCGCCTTTATTATCAAATGTTTGCAAATTTTCAATTCTGTTAGCAAGATTGGTGACATCAGCATAATTTTGTAAAAATGAAAGTTTCGTTAAAGCTTCAGATTCAGTCTTGAAATTTCCTTCAACACTGATTCGATTTTTTGAAATGACTTTGATTTTGACAGCGATTTCTTGGGCAAAAATATTAATTGAGAGAAAAAGACTAAGAAAAGTGTAGAGAAAGAATACTTTTAAAGAAGAGGTAGTGTTAAAAACATTTATATTCCTAAGTTTCAACAGCATAAATTACTTTGCAATCCAACCCAATCCACCACAATCATGACAGATAATTGTAAAATTGTCAGTGCACTTAATCCATCCCTTTTCGCATTTCGCGCAATTAATTGAATCAGGCGGACGTAGCGGCAAAAGGTTCAATAATTCCGGACAATTCCTTATTTTAGCTCCAATTACAATGGCTATCGTTGCTTCTTTCAGGGTTTTTGCCTCTCTTGGCGGAGATTCATCCATCCAATCTAAAATTATGACTCTTCCATCAAACGTGAGATACATTGGGTCGCCCAAACCACCAAACATCAAAACAACATCTTCTGATTCAACCTCTTTATCTCTTAAATCTTTTGTTTGAAGTTCCCGTAATTTTGGGACTAATTTAGTTGGAATATCAAACCATTTCACTTCACACACTCCTTCAAAATCTCAACAAACTTCCAAACATCCATAAAAGAATTATAAAGCGGAACTGGTGCCACGCGAATCACATCAGGTTCACGCCAATCAGCGATTACTCCACGTTTAGTAATTGCTTTGAACAAAGATTTATCGGCATTTATGACGCGGATTGACAGTTGACAGCCTCTTTCATGTTCATTATTCGGGGTGATTATTTCAATGCGGTCTGTTTCTATCTGTTTGAGCAAAAATTCAAGATAATTGGTTAGCTTGACCGATTTTTGCCGGAGATTTTTCATTCCGGCTTCGTGAAAAACCTCAAGCGAAGCTCTCAAACTTGCCATTTGAAAAATCGGCGGATTAGACAATTGCCAGCCTTCCGCCCCGCGCATCGGAACAAATTCGTCGCCCATCAAAAATCGAGTCATTTTATCATGTCCCCACCAACCCGCAAAGCGTGTCAATTCAAACGAATCGGCGTGATTTTCGTGAACAAAAATTCCGGCAATTCCACCCGGACCCGAATTCAGATATTTATACGAGCACCAGGCGGCAAAATCTACATTCCAATCGTGAAGTTTTAATTCCAAATTTCCTGCAGCATGGGCGAGGTCAAATCCGACAATTGCGCCAACTTCGTGCCCAATTTTGGTAATTGCTTCAAAATCAAAGGCTTGTCCCGTGTAATAATTGACGCCGCCAAGCAAAATTAGAGCAATCTCATCCCCATTTTCACGAATCGTCTGCAAAATATCTTCTGTTTGCAAAGTTGTTTCGCCAGCTCTTGGCGTTAATTCAATCAACCAATCGGACTTGAGGCTTGAGACTTGAGACTTGAGACTTTGATGAAATCGAATTTGTGATTGGACTGCATATTGATCGGATGGAAAAGCATTTTTTTCGATGACAATTTTATAACGCTTTTCGGTTGGGCGATAAAACGAAACCATCAGCAGATGCAAATTGACTGTCAGCGAATTCATTACTACGACTTCAATCGGTTGTGCGCCAACGATTTCTGCCATTTGTGCGGTCAAAAATTCGTGATAGGGCATCCACGGATTTTTGGCGTGAAAATGTCCTTCGACACCAAAAGTTTCCCAATCTTTCAATTCTTGTTCGATGTAATTACGAGTCGTTTTCGGCTGTAATCCAAGCGAGTTTCCGGTGAAATATAAAACATCTTCGCCATTTGACTGTTTGGGAAGGTAAAATTTTTCACGAAAATGTTTAAGTGAATCCTGCTCGTCTAATTCATTGGCAAAAGATTCGGTAGTTTCAAATATTGTTTCAGAAGTTGACATCATTTTTGATTGTAATTGATTTTTGTTTTACCAACAAAAAAGCCCGCCAAAAGACGGGCTATCAGAAATTCTAATCATTGCTAATTAGAAAATAAAGCGAAAGCCAAATCGAACTGATCTCGGAGTTTGAAATGAATTCGGTAAATTGTAGCGAGGATCAAAATTGATTGTCGCATTCTTTGAATTGATCAAATTTATCAAAGCCGGTGCGCCATTCAATTGAAATCGTGAATAAGCTAAGTCTTTGGCATTATTCTGTAATGATTCAGCAGTTGTAATCAGTCCCAGCGTAGGATCTGCCAAATTGAAATTATTCGACGCAATTTGGGTGTAATATCCCAAAATATTGTGTTGATTAAAGACATTGAGAAAATCCAGATCGCCAACTAATTGGAATCTGTTATCGCTGCCAAATTTGTAACGATGACTGACTCCAAAATCAGTTGAACTGTAAGTCGGAGTTCTGCCTAGATCGCCGCGTCCGTATAAAACGACCGTTGCCACGTCAGTAATATCAACGTAGGTGGTAACAGGAGTTCCGCTTTGGATCGTGCTGAACAATTTGAAGTCGGTCGAATTTCCGGTGCCAAATCCAAATCGGTTTGTCCAATCAAGACTATAAGAACCGGAGAATTTCACAACATGTGGTCTGTCAGTCGCCAAAAAGCCGTTATCAGGTCCACCAGTCGCGGTGTAGCCGAGATACGGTTGGTCGAAATAACGATTGACGTTCGGACTGTTACGTCCTGCTTCATCAGTTGATGCTAATCCCGAATAGTTTCCGGTTAAACGACTATACGTATAATTAGTATTGAATTGAAAATTGTTAGAAAAACGTCTGGTTAAATTGACTTCAAAAGCGTTGTAATTTCGCACCGCTTTCGTCGGCAATAACCCTGTTTGTTGTGAATACAACGCTGCTAAACCTTCTCCCGGATTACCGATGATATAGGCTTCACTCCCGGTCGAAGTTCTCAAACCAATATCTTCAATCGTGCGGTCAAGAATTTTACGTGTAAATCTGCCGCTGATCAGATAATTTTTGTTCAGTTCGTGTTCGAGAGTAAATGTTAATTCCGATGTTCTCATCGGTTTCAGATCAGGATCGATAACCCCATATTCAACACCTAATCCGGCGTTTGAAGGAATCCGATAATCGACATCGCAACGAATTCTGCTTCCTGTCAATGTTCCGGTTGCCGGGCAGGTTCCTCCCGCTGTTCCGGCATAACTACCTAGCAGGGAACTTGGAGTATAGTAAGAAAATGCAGCTCCATCGGTCGGTAAAATTTCAAAGAAAAGTTGGTGATAATATGCACCGCCAAACGAACCTCGTGGCAATTCATATTTGAAACGATCATAAAACCATCCGTAAAATCCTGAAACTTTAGTCTTTCCATTTCCAAATAAATCGTATGCCACACCGATTCTGGGAGTTGGTTTAGAACCCCAGCCGAAATCCAATCCAGGCAAACCTTGCGTAAAGCTCGGAACGGTTTCCTTTTCGAGACGGAATCCGAGATTAAGCGTTAGTCTTTGGAACGGCTGCCATTTATCTTGAATGTAAAGCGCATCACTGCTTCCACTGACATTCCCTTGCTCACGATAGCTGATGATTGAGCCTGAACCGATTGCGTTAGCAGATGGTGTGATACTTTGACCTGAATAAGTTGCGATTGACATTCCGTAACGCAAAACAACTTGGTCAGTATCTTGGCTTAACAAATTGTTTTTAATTCGGTTCCATTGATAACCGCCTTTAAATTCATGTCTGCCGCCTAAACTGGTTAAAAATGTCGCATCCGAACCTAATGTGTCTCTGCGGGTGGCATCATAAAGGGTATTGCTGAAAACACTGATCCCGTTTGACTGACCTCTGACACAACCTGCGGCTGCCGGAGGAGCTGTAGTTCCTGCCGCACCGCTGCAGAGAACCCGAAAAACGCTGACATCGGGAATACCGTAAGTTCCCAATTTTTCATTAAGAAAACTATGTCCGCCTCGCAGACTGACAATCAAATTATTGAATGGTGTCCAAACTGCTTCACCCGTTGCATCCGAAGCATTTTGTCTGCCTCCAAGCTGATTGTTATAAGCTGAACCGGTTAATGTTCCATTAGTCGGAAGATTGTCAAATAGTGTGGTATAAGCTGGAATTGAACCTGTGACAGCAATCGGTGACCAAAAATATTTTCCGGTTAAACGTAATTTGCTGTAAGGTTGGGCATCCAGACGGAAAGAAGTGTAATCATTCCGTTGTTTTGAATCGTATGTTTGAGAAGTGCGATACGGTCTGCCTGTTGTATCACTGTAATAATCAATTGTTCTGGTAGTATTGAACAATTGTGGTGAAAAAACTCCAAAGAACCAGAGTTTATCTTTAAGGATCGGACCTCCGAATGATGCAGTCGGGAAGAATCCGAGCGATTGATCCCTTTTTGGCGAAATATATTCGACCGCTCCGGCGGCATTCAAAATGCGAATCAGTAGTTGAAAATGGAGAAGCAAACCAACAAAAGAGTTGTAGAAT
>DAORIL010000372.1:0-6715 GCA_035438525.1 Pyrinomonadaceae bacterium | reverse complement strand
GATTCATAATATTTGAATTGGAAATGAAACACGCACACCGTTTTGTTTTTATCACTCGACAATGCGCGTGTTCCGCTGGTGGTCAACCAACTAAAATTCCAGCCTGAAACCAAATTGTCCTTCGCGTCCCGGTAAAACTTGGTTGGCTTTACCAAATGGCTGTCCGGTAATGTTTATTTGGTTTTGAACGGCTGCCGGATTTTGACGATTTAATATATTAAAGAATTCAAATAATACTTGTAATTTTACTCTTTCGTTAAAATTGAATCGTTTGCTGAAACGGAGATCCAGATTTGTTAATGGGGGCGCAGTAAAGGCATTCCGTCCGCTTGCTGTGTTAATTCCATTGACAGTTGAATCACCATCAGGATCAGTTTGAGCAACAGTTGCTCCGGGTGCATTTGCCTTTGTAAAATGGAATCCGCTTTGAACCCGGAAAATAGAACTAATCTGGAATTGCCAGGGAAGGTCAACTAACCCATTAACTTGGAAAACATGGTCTAAAGCTAATGCGGAAGGACCTTTGTCTAAATCAGGACCGTTGTAAAATTGTCCGGCTACAGCAACAAATCTGCCTTGAGTAGTTGTAAATGAACCGTTGGTATTTGAATTTGTTCCCTGAGTGACGACCGGAACGGTTCCGACAAAACTATCTGAGGGCAAAGTATTGATACCCAGTGAATTATCGGTAGCATTGGCATAACTGTAACTCGAACCGACCACAAACCGTTTGGCAAAACGCGAGTTTACGCCTATTATCAAAGCGTCATATTTTCCTTCATACCACGGACCGAAAGTATCAAGTGCTCCGGCTGTGAAAGGAGGATCAAAAACTCGTCCGACAACTCTTGCTCTGAATGGAAGATTTGTCCTTCTTATTCCCAAAAGATTACGCATTTCGCGGTGGAAATAGTCTGCTGTAATGACCGTATCTTTAATTAATTCACGTTGAACACCGATACTAAACCCGAGGGTATGCGGAGTTTGAAAATTTTCGTCAATACCAATCGGAACTTGATTAGCAGCAATTATCTGATTTTGTAATAGTCCCTGACTTCCAAAGGTAAAATATCCGGCGGGTTGACCGATTGCTACACTTGCCTGATCCGCATATTGCTGAGGAGTTAAACCTGACAATGTCTGCACATTAGCAGATGTCACAACTGTATTGGCCGGAATTAAAGCGTGTCCCGGGGCAACTACTCGATTAAGTCTGTCAACCCCAATAAAAGGTGCCCCTGTAAATGGACAAATTCCGGCTGCTCCGGCTCCTGCAACTTGTGCATCGGTTAAATTTCCGGTGGTCAAATTTTGGAAGCAGCCACCCGGCAAACCACTGAGTAAGGCAATGCTGGAAACATAGGATGGCGAGCCGTATAAAAGTCTTGGGAAAACAAAGATTTGTCCGCCACGTCTGTCTGTTCCGCCAAATGCCGGAATATTTCTGACCAATCCCAAACGGAATTGATCATAAAAAACTCCCATATTTGCCCGCAACACAGTTTTTGGGGTAATTGACCAAACCACACCTAAACGTGGTCCAAAATTTTTCTTGGTTCGGAATTCCGAATCATAATCCCAACGAATTCCAAGATTAACGCTTAAATTATTCCGAATTTTCCAATCGTCTTGAACATAAAGTCCGTTATAAGAACTGAGCAAGTGAATTTCATCTTGCTGTGGAGTTGCTCCTGCTACTGCCGCCAGCAGATAAACCCCTGCGGTAGCTGCCCCAAAAGTTGAAAAATCAGTGGCAGTAGCAAAAAGCTGATTCTGCAAAACCCGTGTTTCAACTCCATCAACCTTAGTTCTCAGAAAACTCCAACCAAACTTAAAGTCGTGATTGCCGATCAATTTGCTGACATTGGCTGAAAGAGAAACATATTTTTGATTCAGATTTGAAGGAGTATTCGGATTACCAAAAGTAACTGTTGGCAAATCACCAAAGAGAAATGAACCTGGTCCGCTATATGGATTAAAGAGAGTTGAACCTGTAATTTCGGGATGGGCTGGTTCTGTATTTGACGGTTCACCACGGAAAGCCGCCCGCAAATTCACAATATACGGATTGCTTTGATTGCCTAATAAAACAGTATCTCCAAATGCGAACAGGGAACTGCGTGAACCTAAATTATTCCGTGCTGAAGGCAAACTTTGTGATTGAGCCAACGGAAGATAATTTTTGATTCGGCTGTTGGTATAATTAAATTCTTGAGACAACTGATGATTTCCCAGATTCTGATTAAGTTTGATGAAATTTCTGGTTTCTCTGGTCAAGGCAGGCGTATCAAAAGGATTCTCTTGATTTCTCAATAACGTATTAACTGTGGCGTTTCCTGTATCCGGAAATGTAAAGTCAATTTGGCGATTTTCGGTTATTCTTTCAGAAGAAGCAAAAAAGAAAAACTTGTCTTTAACAATAGGACCGCCTCCGGCGATACTGTAATCATATCTGGTCAAAGGAAGTGCATCAGTAATAGTGGTTTTTAATGAATTTACTCCATCAAACCCATCATTTCTTAAAAATAAAGAGCCGACACCGTGAAATTGATTTCCTCCGCTTTTTGTAATTACGTTGACGATCGCTCCTGATGCTTGTCCAAATTCGGCTTTGTAACCTGTGGTTAAAACCTGAAATTCAGCAATTGTTTCCTGATTGAACTGTGCGGCAGGACCGCCATTTACCGTGTCTTTATTCGGGTGTCCGTCAATGAAAAAGTTGGTATTGCCGCCACGTTCACCCAGAGTCGGAGTGGCATTATCCCCTTTTGGATCGGCTTGGCGATTTACCGCAACCCCCGGGACCAACTGAAGCAAATCCAGGTAATTACGTCCATTTACGGGTAATTCAGTAATTTGTTTCGGGGTCACGGTTAATCCAACCGATGCTTCATTAGTTTCCAATAATTGACCTTCACTGGTTACATCAACTTGCTCTACTTTTCCGGCGATCTGTAATTGAACGTTAAAAGTAGCAATTTTATTGAGTGTAAGTTCCAAAGTTGAAGTTTTGGAAGCAAAACCGTTCTGTGTAAATGTCAAAGAATAAGTTCCAGCGGGTAAAGCAACCAAGCGGTAAAAACCATCTTTGTCAGAAGTGGCGGTTCTTTCCACCCCCAAGGTTGTCCCTGTTGCCTTGATTGTTGCCCCCGAAATAACGGCTCCATTACTGTCCGTTACAGTTCCCTCAATTGTCGAAGTTGTAGTTTGTGCAAAATTACTGCTTACATAAAACAAAATCATCAACCAAACCGAAAATGTTAAAGATTTATTTTTGTTCATTTTTCTTTTTTCTACCTGCCTCATCAAACTAAATTTTATTTATTCCGTTTTTGCTATTTTCCGGCTTGCTTATTAATTCAATTTCAACCTTTTTTTTCTTCCCGATACCATCGCTTGCCGCTTTCATACTCTTTGTCGCTTTGTTCCAACCATTCCAAGGCACGTTTTGGTTTAATATGAGCACAGGCGACCAAAATTGCATTTATGACCGAAATCGGAGCCACATACGAATCCAAGAATGATGAACGATCAGTTGAGGCAATCAAATATTGGTCACAAAATTTTGCGATTGGATTTTTGTTGGTATCCGTAATTCCAAAGGTAGGAACACCTTTTTCCTTTGCCCTTTGGACTGCTTCAACGGTTTCCCGCAACCCCCGCCCAAATGTGAAAGCTATCAATAAATCCTTGCTGGTCAATAATTTAATTTTCCCCTGAACAGTTCCGGTATGTCCGATTGGGGCCTCTGCATCACAACCCAATCTGACTAATCCGTAAGTTAAAGAGGCAGCCAATCCAACAGCAAAATCTACTCCGAGCACAATAATTCGTTGCGAACGATGAATCTGTTTGGCTAGTTCGACAACTTGGTCAGGATTTAGGGTAGCTTTAAGAGAGTTTAAATTTTCTACATCCTGTTCAAGGCTTTGATTAACTCTGGAAACAATACTCCGGTTGGTTTGAGTCGCCGCTTTCATAGCAGTATAAGGAGTGATCTGGGTGACAAAATGGTCCCGTAGATCATGTGCAAAATCAGCGAATTTTTTATATCCCATGGCTTGAACCGTGCGCACAATTGTTGCTGAATCAACCCCATAACGTTTCCCCATTTCACGGGATGAAAGAAAAAATGTTTCTTGTGGTTCATCCAAAATCTGCTTCACCAATCGCTGGCGACTTGAGCTTAAACTTTCCTGAGCCGCAAGAAAACGATTCTCAAGTTGTGTTTGACCATCCGAAATCGTTTGCGGCACAGTCTCTCCTTTATTCTGAGCTCCGTTCTTTTTTTGAGAATCGTTATTGTCCTTCATAATTACCTAATAATTTGTTGAATTTATTTTTTTAATAGCATTAAAAAAGTTTCAGGCTTAAAGTAAACTTTTAGAATCCCTAATATAAAACAAATTTTTGTTGCATTGATTGTTGCAGATTTAATGTAATTGAAAGGCATCTTACACATAATGTTGCATTACTGTCAACAAAAATTATTGCAAAATACAACAACTGATGTATGATAATTCCAATTTGCAACAAATGATGTAATGAAAAGTCATTAATTTCCTAAAAGTTTTTGAGTTCAAAAAAACCGGTAAGCCACAGATAATCAGAGAATTATGAAAACTATCAGACAAATACAAATCGTCATTTTAATTTTATTATTTTTATTTCCAATTGCTTTTAGTATCAAAGTTCAATCGGAAATCTTCGAAAAAGCACCGCAGCAAAAATACCAGCAGACAATAAAGCTCCTCGATTCACTTATTCAAAGGGAAATGACCGATAAAGAGTTGGGAGGCGTCGCAATTGCCCTGGTAGATAATCAACAAATTGTCTGGCAAAAAGGTTTTGGTTTTTCTAATCCCCAAACTAAAATGCCGATCACCACTGAAACTGTTTTTAGAGTTGGCTCAGTTTCCAAACTTTTTACCGATATTGCAATCATGCGTTTAGTGGAACAGGGAAAGGTTGATTTGGATGCACCAATTACCAATTATCTACCTGATTTCAAACCCAAAAATCCTTTTAATAAACCCATCACACTTCGTCAATTAATGTCTCACCGAGCAGGTTTAGTCCGTGAGCCTCCCATCGGAAGTTATTTTGATTCGGTAAATTCTTCCTTAGCAGATTCAGTCAAAAGTCTTAATCAAACTTTTCTAGTTTATGCTCCTGAAACACGAACCAAATATTCAAATGCAGGAGTCGCAACGGTTGGTTATGTTCTGGAAAAAACACAAAAACAAGCGTTTGCCGACTATCTTAAACAAAATCTGCTTGACCCACTGGGAATGAAACAAAGCGATTTTAAACCATCATCAAACACTATAAAAAATTTAGCCAAAGCTGAAATGTGGACGGTTTTCGGCAAGACTTTTGAGGCTCCGACTTTTGAACTCGGAATTGCCCCCGCCGGAAGTATGTATACAACAACGGGTGATCTATCACGGTTTGCCAGTGCCGTATTTGCTGCGGATGATAAAACTAATTCAGTTTTGAAAAAAAGCACACTCGAAAAAATGTGGCAACCGCAATATGCCGCTCCGAACCAAAAAAATGGTTTTGGAATTGGTTTTGCTGTTTCGGATTTGGACGGACATCGGGAGGTCGGACATGGCGGTGCGATTTATGGCTTTTCTACCCAATTGAGTCTTTTGCCTGATGACAAACTCGGGGTAGTTGTGATTTCAACTAAAGATTTTTCTAATGGCGTAACTTCAAGAATTGCTGAACTTGCCTTAAAAGCAATGTTAGCTGAAAAGGAAAATAAACCTGTCGAACAGCCTGAACCAACCTTGCCGATCGATGCAAATCTGGCGAAAAAACTTGCCGGACGTTTTACCAGCGGAGATAAAACAATTGATATGACCAAACGCGGCAATATCCTTTCGGCAATGGATGTCAAGGGCGGTTATGAAGTCCGTCTTCGCTCACACGGTAATGCCTTAATTGCTGATGATAAATTTACGTTTGGCACCCGCATTATTCCAAGTTCGGACGGAAACAGTTTTTCTATCGGGGATAAAATTTTCAAGCGAATTAATGTTTCTAAACCTTTAGAAGTTTCTAAAAATTTGCGCGGTTTAATTGGCGAATACGGTCCCGATTACGATACTCTTAACGTTTTTGAACGTGACGGAAAACTTTGGGTTTTGATCGAACAGTTCGAATATGACCAGTTGGACCAAGTTTCTGAAAACGTTTTTAATTTTCCGAAAAGCGGTTTATATGACGGTGAGCAGGTAGTTTTCAAACGGGATAAAAGCGGAAAAGCCACCGAAGTTATGGCCGCTAATGTTTCATTCAAACGCCGAAATATTGAACCTGAAAGCGGTAACCAGTTGTTTATCAAACCTTTGCGACCTGTTCCTGAACTAATTAAAGAAGCATTAACCGCCACGCCGCCAACCGAATCTGGGGATTTTTATAAAACTGATTTGGTTGAATTAACTAAATTAGATCCGACCATTAAACTCGAAGTCCGTTACGCAACTAAAAACAATCTTTTCGGGACGGTCTTTTATTCTCAAGCCAAAGCATTTTTGCAGCGTCCTGCTGCTGAAGCCGTTGCACGGGCTAATCAAAAGTTAAAGAAATTAGGTTATGGATTATTGATTCACGACGGCTATCGTCCATGGTATGTGACCAAAACTTTTTGGGATGCAACACCTGATGAGAAAAAAATATTTGTCGCAAATCCAGCCCAGGGATCACG
>DAORIL010000371.1:0-6718 GCA_035438525.1 Pyrinomonadaceae bacterium | reverse complement strand
CTTAAAATTGGAACAAACAAAGCGGAGTCCGCGTCTAAAAAGATAATCTTGAGCGATTTGTTCGCCTTTTGCGCCAAGTTTGCTTGTCGTATTGGCATCAAAATCGGTATCCTCAAATAAAGTAATTATTTCCGACATTTGAACAAGAGGGTAACATAAATGAATAAATTCCGAAAATTTTGGATTTTGTTAAGTATCATTCCAATTTTTATCACCAGTGCGGCATGTCAAAATATGACGACCAATGCGCCGACAACTATCCAAACACCGTCACCAATTCAAACTCCGCCGCCGCTTCCAAAAATAGTTAATTTTAATGAGCCGAAAAAATACGAATATAAACCGAGCGATTTGCCTGCCCCATTTGGAACTGAAAGTGCGCGTCGAAATTCAAAAATAATTCCGCAGCCCGAAAATGCCGCCTTAACCATTCCGAAAGGTTTCAAAATAAATGTTTTCGCCGAAGGCGGATTTAATGTTCCGCGTTGGATGGCTCTTGCGCCGAACGGGGATGTTTTCCTAGCGGATGCGGGTGCTAAAACTCTTTTTGTTCTGCGTGACAGCAACAAAGATGGTGTAGCTGAAGAGCGTTTTGTTTTTTCAGATAAACTTGACCAACCTTTTGGAATTGCGTTTTACCAGGATTGGGTTTATGTCGCCAATACCAGTTCAGTAGTTCGCTTCAAATATAAATCAGGACAAACAAAAGCCGAAGGCGAGCCGGAAAAACTGATCGAATTGACTCGCGGCGGCTACAATCAACACTGGACGCGCAATATTTTGTTTTCGCCTGATGGCAAAAAAATGTATGTTTCAATCGGCTCTAGTGGAAATATTGACCCCGAAGAAGATAATCGCCGTGCTGCCATTTCCGAATATAATCCTGATGGAACGGGACATCGGGTTTATGCCTGGGGATTGCGAAATCCGATCGGTTTAGCGTGGAATCCTGTGACCAAAGAACTCTGGACAGCGGTTAATGAACGCGACGGATTAGGGAATGATCTTGTTCCCGATTTTGTGACGAGCGTTAAAGACGGCGGTTTTTACGGTTATCCGTTCTATTACATCGGCGAAAATAAAGAGCCTCGTTTGAAGGATATTGATTATTCAAAATTTCCAAAGGTAACAGTCCCCGATGTTTTAGTAACTTCTCATTCGGCTGCGCTTGGCATTGTTTTTAATGACAAAAAGATGTTTCCGAAAGAGTTTGAGAATGATGCTTTTGTCGCTTTACATGGTTCGTGGAATCGGCAGCAATTAACCGGTTACAAAATAATCCGTATCAAAATGAAAAACGGTAAGCCTGTTGGGGGATACGAAGATTTTGTTTCAGGCTGGCTGCCGAGCGAAGATTCAAACGAAGTTTGGGGCAGACCGGTCGGACTTTTGATGAATTCGGACGGTTCGCTTTTGATTTGCGATGACGGTGCGGATAAAATTTGGCGTGTTAGTTATCAGAAATAAGATTCTTTAACGCAAAGGCGCAAAGTGGCAAAGACGCAAAGTTTTTTAATAGTTCTATTTTAAGTTTTGCCTTTTTACTTTTACCTTTTTACTTTTTACCCTTTGCGTCTTTGCATCTCTGCGCCTTTGTGTTGAGTAAAAATAATATGAAAAAAATCTTAAAAATTATTGTGGCAATATTATTTGTGGCTTTTATCGCTATTCAATTTATTATTCGCTCTGATTTTACCAATCCGCCGATTGTTCAAGGGCAAACTCTGGAAGAAGTAACTCCGGTTCCCGAAAATGTTCAAACACTTTTGAAAAAATCCTGCAACGATTGCCATACAAATACCACGGTTTATCCATGGTATTCCAAAATTCAACCATCGGCTTGGTTTATGAAAGGACATATTGACGAGGGACGACGAAAATTAAATTTCAGCGATTGGAAAACATATGATGCGCCAAAACAGCGCCGCAAATTAGCCGAAGTTTGCGAAGAAGTTCAGGAAAAAGCTATGCCGCTTCCTTCGTATCTATGGATTCATTGGGATGCAAAATTATCTGATGCAGAAATAAAAACGATTTGTGATTGGACGGAAGCAGCACGGGCTAAAATTCCTGAGGAATAAATTAAGGCAGAATTTTGTAAGTCAATACGTCTAAAGACTCTTTTAAATAAATTGCGAATTCCCCGCGATTCATTTCTTGGTCTTTTACGTTCAAAAAGTTAATCGGAATTGCCTCATCACCAAAAATACTGCGCCAAATTTGGGTAATTTCGGCTTTGGTTAGCACCTTATCCCCTTCAAATTTTCCATTCTCGTTGGCTAAAACAATTCCGTATTTTTCCAAAAGAACATTGACTGATTGAGCGTAAGGCGCCGTTGGATTAAATTCGACCTCTTTCAAATTATGTGGGTTAAAGGATTGATAAAGTCCTATTTTGGCAGGAAGTTTATTAGCAAGTTTGCCGCGAGAATCGAGCATTTCTAACATCTGGCGCAAAAAGTGGGCAAAATTGCCTCTGGTCAGAATCATTTCAGCATGATATTTTTGGTCGGCGTAACCAAATGCGATTCGATAATTTTCAGTCAAAAATAAAACTGCTTCGTAGTAATTACTTTCGTTAGTAATATCAGAAAAATCTTCGATTCCGGAAGGCTTAAAATATTCTCTGGTTAGTGCAATAGGAGCAAAGTTAAAAGTGATAACGCCTATGGTTTTGGTGGCTTTCCCATCGCACGTTGTCGGTGAAAATTTAGCTTGTAAAGCAACTTCCGAAGCAGATTTTGCTAATATTTCATTGCCGTTTACGGATTCAATTTTAACCACATTTCCCGTTTCATCAATTTCAACTGCGACTTCAACCTTTCCGGCAATTCCGGCAATTTTTGCTTCGATTGGATAAATTGGTTTGAGTTTATTAATCAATTGTCCATTGAGGAAAACGCGGCAACTTTTTTTGACATTTTGCGTGAATGTCTTCGGATTTTTGATCTGTGGCTGCGAATACACACAGACCGAAAATAAAATCAAAAAAACGACAAAATACAAAAACTTTTTTGCCATAAAAATCTCCGATTGGGGTTGATAGGTTGAATTCTACTCTAAGTTTTATTGTTTAACAACACCATGTTTATTGATTGGTGAAACGTAAATATTAAAATCAATCTCGGTTTGAGAATAAACTTCAGACATTTTTGCACCAACTTTTTCAGCAGTTTCACGATTTTGGCTAAACATAAAAACGCTCGGTCCGGCACCGGAAATACCTCCGCCAAGTGCGCCGGCTTTCAAACTTTCTGTTTTTAACTCGTCAAAATGGGGAATCAGAGTTTTACGGACAGGTTCAACAATAAAATCTTGTAATGACCGCGCAATTAAGTCGTAATCGCCTTTTTGTAAACCCGCAATCAATGAGCCGACATCTGACCATTGCCGAATCGCCGATTTTAACGGCACTTCTTTCGGCAAAATCTCGCGGGCATATGAGGTTTTGATTTCGATCTGCGGATGAATAATGGTGGCAAAAAGTGGTGGGTAATCAATCGAAATAACATCCATCGGCTCAACCGAACGCACTAAGGTAAAACCGCCCAGCACACACGGCGCAATGTTATCGGCGTGTTTTGCGCCGCTTGCTACCATTTCGCCTTGCATTGCCAATTCAACTAATTCATTGCGCGAAAATCTTTTGCCTAAAAGAATATTTGCCGCAACTACCGCACCGGCTGCACTCGCCGCACTCGAACCGATTCCGCTTCCCGGCATAATTCGTTTAGTTATTTCAACCTCAAAACCGACGTTTTCTTCGATTTTGTCCAAAACTGCCAAAAGTGCTTTTCCGGCAACATTTTTTTCAGGCTGAGTTGGTAAATCGTAATTATCTAAATGCTTGATTTTAATAGTTTTTTCGTTAATCAAACGTAAGGTCATCAAATCATTTGGCTCTTCTAAACAAAAGCCTAAACAATCAAATCCACAAACCACATTGGCAACCGTGGCAGGAGCTAGAACAGTAATTTCATTCATCTTTTAAAGTGGTGAGTGGTGAGTGGTAAGTGATTAATGATGAGTAAAAAGAAGTTAAAAATTATAGTTTTAACCTTTGCTTTATCACTCACCACTCACCACTCACCACTCATCACTACACTTATGATTTTCCAAAAATCAAAAGTTTGTATTATGATTAAGGATTGAGCAAACGCTCAATTACCAACCAAATGCAATACTTTAGCACAAACCGCCAATCTGCTCACGTCTCATTTCGTGAAGCGACATTAAAAGGACAGCCTGACGACAAAGGTTTATATTTTCCTGAGAAAATTCCGCAACTTTCGGATGCGTTTTGGCAAGATTTTCAGACAAAATCAAAAGCACAAATCGCCTTTGAAGTCATTAAACCTTATATTGGTAATGAGATAGATGAAGAAACTCTTTACACGATTTGTGCCGAAACTATTAATTTTGATTTTCCACTGGTAAAAGTTACGGAAAATATTTCGACGCTCGAACTTTTTCACGGTGCAACTCTGGCTTTCAAAGATGTGGGCGCAAGATTTATGAGCCGTTGTCTTCGCCATTTTTCTAGAGATAAAAACGAGAAAACTATTGTAATTGTGGCAACTTCCGGCGATACGGGCGGCGCGGTTGCCAACGGATTTTACGGCGTTGAAGGCGTTGAAGTCGTCATTCTTTATCCAAAAGGAAAAGTCTCGCACGTGCAGGAATTGCAGTTGACGACTTTGGGCAAAAATATCACCGCTTTAGAAGTCGAGGGGACTTTTGACGATTGCCAAGCTCTTGCCAAAACAGCGCTTGCAGACGAATCAATCAAGCAAAAAGTTTTTCTGACTTCGGCAAATTCAATCAATGTTGCACGTTGGTTGCCGCAACAGTTTTATTATTTTTACGCTTATCAGCAATGGCAAAGCGAATTACGAACCACGAATTACGAATTACCTGTAGTTTGCGTTCCAAGTGGGAATTTTGGCAACATTTGCGCGGGAATTTTAGCGCACGTTTCGGGCTTGCCGGTTAAAAAGTTCATCGCGGCGTGTAATGCAAATGATGTAATTCCAAATTTTCTAAAGATCGGAAAAATGGAAGAAAAGTCTTCGGTTGCAACCCTTTCCAACGCAATGGATGTGGCGAAACCTTCAAATTTTGTGAGGGTTTTGGAAATTTTTGACAATAACTATTTGAATCTAAAAGAGAAAATGGAATCGGTCAGTATTTCAGATGAACAAACTGCCGAAACAATGCGTGAAGTCTTCAAAGATTACGGTTATATTCTTGACCCGCACGGCGCAGTTGGATTTCGGGCATTGGCTGATTATTTGGCAAAAAACGGTGGAGAAGGACTTTTCCTCGAAACGGCGCATCCGATCAAATTTGATTCGGTCGAAGAAATTATCGGAACTTTTGGCGAAACTCCCGAAAGTGTAAAAGAACTATTTGATCGTGAAAAGCAAAGTATTGAAATGAAAGCTAATTACGATGATTTGAAAAGCTTATTGTTAGAAAGAATTTAAGGCGATTTGCCTGCGAAAGACGCTAAAAAAGTTGAAAACTAATTTCTTTTTTCGTGTGATTTTGTGTTCGTTAGTGGCTGAGAGAATTTATGAAAGTTTTGAAATTTGGCGGATCCTCCGTCGGAAATGCGGAAAATATCGGAAAAGTAATTGAGATTGTTAAAAATGCAATCGAAACGGATAAATGCGTGGTCGTTTTATCGGCGATGTCGGGCACGACTGATGGTTTGATTAATATTGCCAAACTCGCCGAAAATCACGATGAAAGTTTTCGTATTAAAATCAAAGAATTAGAAGAAAAACATATTGCTGCCGCACGAACTCTTTTAGGCGAAAGTTCACAGGACGGAATTTTTGACTTTATTGAAAATCGTTTTAACGAACTGCGGAGTATTTGCGAAGGCGTTTTTCTGCTTCGTGAATTGAGTCCGCGAACGCTTGATCGTGTGGTTAGTTTTGGCGAAATCCTTTCGACTAAAATTGTTTCGGCAAAATTTAATGCGCTCGGCGTGGAAAATGTTTGGGTTGATGCTCGTCAACTCATCCAAACTGATTCAAATTTTGTCAATGCCACAGTAAATTTTGAAATAACCAACGCCAAAATTAAAGATTTTATTGCCAATTCCAATTCAACACTCTTTATTACTCAGGGATTTATCGGTTCAGATTCAACAGGACAGACAACTACGCTTGGACGCGGGGGTTCGGATTACACCGGAGCGATTTTTGCCGCCGCTTTGGATGCGGACGTTTTGGAAATCTGGACGGACGTTTCAGGAATGATGACGGCTGACCCTCGATTTGTTCGCAATGTCCGCGATATTCCGCACATCACTTATCGTGAGGCGATGGAACTTTCACACTTTGGTGCAAAGGTGATTTATCCGCCGACGATTCAGCCGGTAATGAAAAAGGGAATCTCCGTTTGGGTCAAAAATACGTTTGCGCCCGATGATTACGGCACTTTGATCGAATCTGAATCAAAAGAAAAAACGGATATCATTCGCGGCATTTCGAGCATTGATAAAATTTGTCTGCTCAATCTCGAAGGAAGTGGAATGGTCGGGATTCCGGGGTTCTCCAAACGGCTTTTTTATGCGCTTTCCAAAGCCAAAATCAATGTTATTTTAATTACCCAAAGCTCTTCCGAACATTCGATCTGCGTGGCAGTCGAAGAAAAAAGCGCAGAATTAGCCAAGTCCGTAGTTGATGCAGAATTTGAACGCGAAATT
>DAORIL010000370.1:0-6719 GCA_035438525.1 Pyrinomonadaceae bacterium | reverse complement strand
TTTCCAACACCGCTTCGATGGCAGATTATTGGATGCCGACACATCCGGGCAGTGAAGCTGCGGTTCTGCTTGCAATGGCAAATATCATCTTGCAGGAGAATTTATACAACCGCGATTATTTAGAAAACTGGGTTAATTGGCGAACGAGCTTACAGGAATTGAATCCAAGTGCCGAAGTTACGTTTGAAAACTTTATCGCCGAATTAAAAACCATTTACGCCGAATACACGCCTGAATATGCCGAAGCAGAATGCGGCGTTTCAGCCAAGATGATAAAGGAAGTTGCTATCAAAGCGGGGCAAGCCGGGAGCAGACTTTCGACACACAACTGGCGTGCGGCGGGTGCCGGAAATCTTGGCGGTTGGGCAGTCGCCCGTTGTCTGCATTTCCTCAATGTTTTGACCGGAAGCGTTGGAACGGTTGGCGGAACTTCTCCGTCTGCTTGGGGTAAATTCAAACCTGCCGGATTCAGTAAACCGCCCGCACAGAAGTTTTGGAATGAACTGCACTTCCCTCTCGAATATCCGCTTTCGCATTACGAAATGAGCTTTCTTCTGCCGCATTTTTTGAAGGAAGGTCGCGGAAAATTGCAGGTTTATTTCACACGCGTCTTTAATCCCGTCTGGACTTATCCAGATGGTTTTACATGGATCGAAGCACTTTCGGATGAATCCAAAATTGGTTTGCACGTTGCGTTGACTCCAACCTGGAACGAGACGGCATATTTTGCCGATTATGTTTTGCCAATGGGAAATTCTTCGGAAAGGCACGATTTGACCAGTTACGAAACGCATTCGGGAATGTGGATTTCATTCCGCCAGCCGATCTTGCGCGAAGCCGCCCGTAGAATGGGCAAAAAGACTGAGTTTACTTATGAAACAAACCCCGGCGAAGTCTGGGAAGAGGACGAATTTTGGATAGAATTGTCGTGGCGCGTTGATCCCGACGGCAGCTTAGGCATCCGCGAACATTTCATCTCGCCATATCGTGAAAATGAAAAGATCTCGATTGACGAATATTATCAATACATCTTTGAACACACCAAAGGTTTGCCCGAAAAGGCGGCGGAAGAAGGCTTGACCGCACTTGATTATATGCGAAAATACGGGGCGTTCGAGGTCGAACAATCCGTCTATAATCAAAATCTTAACGCAATTCCTGAAAAAGAACTCGAAGGCTCAAAAGTTGACGAAACAACGGGCGAAATCCGCAAGGAAGACAAGATTATCGGCATTATGATCGACGGCAAAGCGCATACAGGCTTCCCGACTCCTTCGCGCCGACAGGAATTTTATTCAAACACGCTCAAAGATTGGGGTTGGGAGGAATACGCTATTCCAACTTATATCAAAAGTCATATTCATCCCGAAACAATGGACGCATCAAAGAACGAACTCGTCCTTGTTCCGACCTTTCGCTTGCCGACGCTCATCCATACACGCTCCGGCAATGCCAAATGGCTGACCGAAATTTCACATCGAAATCCGTTATGGATAAGTGTCGAAGACGGTAAACGCTGGGGCTTACAGACGGGCGACCTCGTGCGCGTCAATACCGACATCGGTTATTTCATCAATAAAGCGTGGGTCACCGAAGGAATGAAGCCGGGTGTCGTCGCCTGTTCGCATCACATCGGACGCTGGCGGCGCGATTCCGATCCGTCCGCTAACCGTTGGTCAACTAATCAAGTCACCATCACTGAAACTGAAAAAGGCAAGTGGAAGATGACGGTCGTTGATGGAATCCGCCCGTATAAATCGAGCGATCCCGACACTTCCAGAGTCTTTTGGTCAGACGGCGGCGTGCATCAGAACATCACCTTTCCCGTTCATCCCGACCCGATGTCAGGAATGCACTGCTGGCATCAGAAAGTCTCAATCGAAAAAGCCCACGAAGGCGACAAATACGGCGATGTCTTTGTTGATACGGATAAATCCTTTGCCATCTACAAAGAATGGCTGGCAATGACACGCCCCGCACCGGGACCGAATAATTTACGCAGACCGCTTTGGTTGGGAAGACCTTTGCGACCGATTGAAGATATGTTTTATGTGAAGGAAGCGGACGAATCATGAGCCGAATAACTTATCGTGAAAGAATTGGTATGCTGCCAAACAATGTTTCGCTGATGCCTTTTATCAATACTGTTGTTCCTTTTTTAGAGCAAAACTACGGCTTGGCAACGGCGGGCGAGTGGCGCGTAAATGATGTCAGCACTATGTCTGATGGAAGAATCTCATATCGTGATGCAGTTCTCGGCGACGAGAAGGGCGCATTTCTCACACATCTTATAAACCTTGCCACCAACCCCGACGGATATTCCGGTGACGGAGGTTACGAATCGCTTCGGAGTGACGGTTTATTGCACCAGACAAACGGGGAAGAACTGAAGATTCATATCACTATCAATCGTCTACTTTTCACGAACGACGAAATCGAATGTGATTTCGAGGGTGAAGCAAGCGATATTGAAACACTGAAAGGATACATCAGAGGCGAACTGGGAATTCATTTATAACTTCCGGGCACAACTCAAAACGCTTGCTAATTTGTTCATTCAAAATCCAGAGTGTTTACCATGAATAGTAAAAAATGACTAGCCAAGCACCGGGACCGAATAATTTACGCAAACTGCTTTGGTTGGGAAGACCTTTGCGACTAAGTGATGAGATATTTTATGTGAAAGTTGAAAAGAAGTAGGAACTTTTTAGATAAATGGGTGTCTAAAAGAATAGATTTATGTTTGGAGTTCAAAAATGAGACTTTTTACATTTCGTCTAATTGTTGGAATTGTTGCTTTTTTTGTTGGAGCTTTCGCTGTTTTTATTTGGTATTTTGAAAACCAAAAGAGTTTTAATATTATTTCTTTGGATTTTCCGATCTCTGAAAATGAGACAATCCTTGATAATTCAACTTTGGATGATTCTTCAAAAGACGAATATGAAATTTATTCCACTATCATTACCGCTAGAAAACATAAAAACGGTAGTGTTGCAGTTAATGAACGCACAGGATGTGGTTTGATTGTTGATAACTTTAACTTTAAATCAATCAAAGGGCTATCAAATGAGGCAATCCTTGATTTTCAAAAAAAGAAGGAAATTAATGAAAACCTTATTAATAATTTTATTACAAATGTTGAGGTTTTTATTTTAAAGGAATCAGAGGAAAGACAAATTTTTCAAACTTACCAAAATGGACCAGTAGAATTTCACAAAAGGTATCCAAAAACTCGTGTAATAATTAATTTTTCAAGAGTTGGTTTCAATAAAAAACGGACTCAAGCACTTGTTTTTGTTGGAATTGATTGTGGAAATTTATGTGGTGAAAGCAAAGTTATTTTCTTAAATAAAAATAATGGAAAATGGTTTTTACAACAAGAAGAAATTCTTTTGGTTGTCTAAAATTCTTACAAAATCAATTCGGGTCTAAATGCGTGATTCGAGGGCTAATTTTTTTTTCAGACACTTCGGAAGATTTTGGATTCTGAAATTATCGCGTCCAATCATTAACAACTAAATTCGGGACTTGCTCATAATCTTTCAGGTTGCGGGAAACTAAAATTGCTTTGCGAGAAATGGCGATGGAGGCGATTTTCAAATCCATTGAACCAATACGAATTTTGTTTGATTTGAGTTTTTTGTAAATTTCGGCGGCGTTTTCGTCAAACTCTAAAACTGCTGTATTTCGATAACTTTCTAAAAATCGGTGCAATTTTTGATAAGCATAGACTTGTTGCTCAGGCGTTTTTGCTTTGGTAACAAACGATAACCAACCCCGCATATGTTCTTCAAAAGTAATGATGGTTGTGAAAATTTCATCAAGTGGAAATTGGTCAAGTTTTTGTCTAAGTCTGGAGGATTCGAGTAACCTTTCACGGTCAAGCAAACTGAGGCAATCAGTATCAAGAATTATCATCAATCTTCGTCCTCATCATACACCATTTTTTGCGATTCTCGATACTCACGCCCCAAACGCATTGCTTCTTCGTGAGCAGGGTCATCTGCAAAAATACCAATCCGCTGTTTCCACCAAGGGATATCGGCTTTGTCGTCTTTCTTCTCAATTTTATTTTTGAGCAAAGCGACTTCTGCTTCTAAAACGGCTATTCGATTTTCTAATTCAGTATTCGTCATAACAAGAGGATTTTATCACAATTGGATTTAAGTTCAATACTTTTGCAGTATCAGCCAAATCTATCCCCAATTTCCCGCAAAGTTTAATAAAAAGTCAGAGAGTTCCGTTCTTAGATTGCAGCCATTTTGCACTATTAATTTGACCAGCGGCAATTTCCGCCTTCATCTTTAGGAGATTGGCACGGATTTTGCCAATGATGATTGTAATTAGTGGTAAAATTACTAATAATAGAGGTTAGATGAATGAAATGCATACAGTTACGGGGCAAAATTCTTACAATGTTTTTTATATTCCTCTCAATTTTGTTTTGGAACATTAATATGCCGAATTTTGTCGATGGGCAATCACTTCCCCTTAATTCCCCAAGCCATGGGAAAACTTCAAAATTAAAAGAACAGTTCATTGAGGTCGAAAACCTTAATCTGCATTATGTCGAAATAGGTAAAGGCAGAACGGTCGTGTTGATCCATGGCAATGCAGGTTCAACCAAGGATTACCAATTCGGCACTTTAGCCAAGCTGGCGGGTAAATATCGGACGATTGCAATTGATCTTCCCGGACATGGTTCTAGTGAGAGAAAAGAAAAATCGATGACCATCAATGAACAGGCTACGATTCTTCACAATGCCCTTACCCTGATTGGTATAAAAAAACCAATTTTGGTTGGTCATTCGTGGGGCGGAGCCGTCGCGTTGGCTTACGCGCTGCAATACTCGGGTGAGCTTTCCGGATTGGTTCTATTAGCCCCTGCCGCCTACCCTGATCCTGAGAGTCAGTCCCGGATGGCTGCCTTGCTTGATGTTCCGGTGTTGGGTGATTTGGCATTGGTGGTTGCCAAACCGTTCGTCAGTGAGAAAATTCTGAAAGAACAGCTTGAAACAGCCTTTTATCCCGACCCGATTCCGACGGAATATTTCAACGCAGTCAAAGATGAATGGCTGGAAAATAAACAGATCAAAACCTATATTAATGACGAAAATGAATTAAACAAAAGTTTGCAGGAATTAAGTAAACTTTATAACAAACTGCATTTGCCGGTTGTGATCGTGACCGGAGATTCAGACCGGGTGGTTATTCCACAACAAAATGCTTACCTCTTACATAAAACAATCCCCAAATCAAAACTCATTGTTCTGCGTAAAACAGGACATCAAATTCCCCAATTACATCCCGAAGCCGTGCTGAAAGCTATTAAAAAAGTTTAGCGCGGCAATCCGTTTTAGATTAAAAGGCAGAATTGTAAATAAATCCTAAAAAATTTGTCCGACTTTTCCCGATTATCCCGCTTATGAGTTTGAAAAGATTTTTTCTAAATGATGATTGAGCGAGGAAATCGAAATGCCATTTATAAAATTAAATAAATTATTTACACATCTTTTGCCATTTATATGTTTGTTATGGATCGTTACGGGTTGCAGCGAACTTTCAAAGATAACCGATAATTTTCCAAAGGATAAAAGCCCCAATGGAATGGTCAAAAACAAAGATTATGTAATACTAAAGCGGGTCAGAATCCTGGATAAAATGGGATTTGACAGACCTGTTGAAGCCGGTAGTGTTTTGGTTCCTGATGGATGGCGGGTTGAAGGGGGAATTCGTTGGAAAAGTATCAATGAATGTCGAGCCGATATAGTTTCGCCCGAATACACCATAACTTCGCCTGATGGCGCTATCCAATTTTCGGTCCTGCCCAGCCAATCTTTCGTTTATAGTGATGATCAAATGATGCAGCAATCATTCGAAATAGGTGCTCAACACGGCGGCTGCAAGGTTGGCGAACCGTTTGATGCGTCACAGTATCTGCAAAAATTAGCTAGCGGCAAACTTGGAGCAAAAGTTTCCAATATCCGAACTGACGAGGCTACTGAGGATAAGATCAACAAATTTAATCAGGAAAGTAATGCAAGTATGCGGCAGAGTGGTTTACAAACCTCCTATAGTGCCACCGTTGTTTATGGAAATTTGGCTTGGAACGATGGAACCAAAGGACTTTCTCAGGTTGGCGTTTCGACAATTACTACCGATAAACCAAATATGATTGACGGCGGCTCCGTTCGATTTTCAACTACTACTGCTTTTCATCAAATTGTCCTCCGATACAAAGCAGACCGCGAAGCAGAGGCTCTAAAAGTATTCGGCACGATCACAACCAGTTCCAGAACCAATCCAATTTGGCTACAAGCCAAAAGTGATTTTCTAACCCGTTTGGGAAACATCGAACACGCCGGAAATATGGAACGCATCCGATTAATGGGTGAACAAAGTCGAGCCTACGCCAAATCCCAGAGTGATGCTGCCGATGAACGGATGAGAAATTGGGAGAAACAACAAAGTGCGTCGGACGCCAATCAGCAACGTTTTATTCAAACAATTCGGGAAGTTGAAACCTGGAAAGATAGCTCGGGTGATCGTGTCGAACTAAATGCCGGATATAAATATGGCTGGAGTAAACCCGACGGCACTTATATTCTGACCGACAACTCAAATTTTGATCCTGCGGTTGAGTTCCAGCAAAATTGGGAGCGGATGCAAAAAGTTCAGCAGTAAATGAGGCAATGCTGTTGACATAAAAGAATTATTCT
>DAORIL010000369.1:0-6743 GCA_035438525.1 Pyrinomonadaceae bacterium | reverse complement strand
CTTAAAGAATGATAATGGAAAGAAATTTTATTGAATAAAAGCCCAAACCGATTTGAGCCTCGTTTGTTTGGCTAAATAAATCCGATGTCTTCCATCAATAATGAAATAGTTTTCTCCTTTTGACTCTAAAGAAATTGGGTCTCCATTCCAAAATGGATCATCAATAATTGAAGAAAATTTATCAAAGCCATTTTTTAGAGTATTAAGACGGTTTTGATTAAGTTCATTCAGGGATGGTGTGTTTATTTTATCAATAGAAATCCGTTCCAGTTTTTTTCCTCTGAAATAAATAATTGCGCCAATTGGATAGTTCATATTCCTTTGCCGTTCCTTTGTAAGAATGTAAAAGCAAAGTAATTGTAATCCAAAACTAATAATTATTGAATAATTTGTTTATTTATAGTTTGCTGCAAATTCGGAAATCTATCTAAATTCTCACACGCCCGCAAAACGATTTGAAACATCGGCTTAATATATTGAATAAAATGAGTTTTGCCGCGAAAGTTAGATTGAAAGGAAAAAGTGCCGATGGCTTTCAGACAACGCTGAACGGTTTGCAGACGAAATTCATTTGCGTATTCATTTGCGTCCAATTTTTCTAAGCCAAGTTTTTCTCTTTCATCCAAAAAGAATCTTCGCTTTTCCGCTAACCATTCCGGTGTTGGCAATTCCGTCACACGATCAAGTAAAAGGGAAACAAGGTCATAAGCAGTTGAGCCAAGTCTGGCGTCTTGATGGTCAATTATTTTTAATTCACCGTTTGGGAGCATTAAATTTGCGGCGTGAAAATCACGATGAGTCAATACTTTAGCATAAGATTCTAACTCGCGGGAAAGTTCAACAAATTCATTTTCAATCGCTGAATTTTCTGATTTGGAAAGTGGTTTTTTCATTAAACTTTCAAAATAATGAGTTTTGAAAAAGTTTAATTCCCATAATAATTTTTCTTCATCAAATTTGAGTTGTGAGCAAATTGAATTTAGTTCAAAGGCTTTTTGAGTTGCGGATTGGATTCTGGCAATCATCGAAATTGCTTCATTTAATAATCTTTCGCGTTCCTGTTCATCAGATTCCAATAATACATCACGCAAAATTGTATCGCCGAAATCTTCGTGGATGATAATTGCTTTTTCTGGGTCCGAGGCAAAAATTTCGGCAACAGGTAAATTTGAGGAAAGAAAAACATTTGTGACATCCAAACAGGCATCAAATTGACCCTGGCAAAGATCATTAAAGGGATAAACGCAGGCAATTGCAGGATTATCAAACCATTTAACCCGAAAATATTCCCGTGTAGAAGCATCAGGTGTAAGTTGTGAAATGACAGGCGGCTGATTCTTTTCAGCTAAAAACTCATCCAGTCTTTGCCGTAAATTATTTTCCATTTCCATTTCCGATTATTTTTTTATTAAATATATTCAATTAAAGGAACTATATAATTTTCGCCTTTAATATAGCCTTTCAGAGCCTTTTCGGGAATTTCTTCGCAATTTCTGACCATATCGGCTCGAACAATCGCAGCATTTTCATAGTGATCGCCGGCTTCGATTCTGACATCATCAGCAATAATAGTTCGATAAAGATGCGCGTCGTCGCCAATGCTCACATTATCCCACATTATCGAATCTTTAACCGTAGCGCGACCCGAAACAATGCAGTTATTTCCGGCTTGAACACGAGGTCCCATCGCCAATGAAATATCCAGATAACGGGGAATCGTTGAGAGTTCATACCAATTTGCATCAGTAATATGGACTCCGATCTTTTCTCCTTTTCGCAATGCGGGATTATAAAAAGTGGGAACAATGTCGGAATAAACATGGCGGGGAATAAATTCAAAAACTCTCGGTTCGAGAATGTGAATTCCCGTGAACATCAACGGGGCCGAAAGTCCGCTGGTAATATCCCGGATCTCATCTGCCGTAAAAGGATGTGCATAATCTCCGAAACCCGTTAAAAATCCATCTTTTTGATAAACTTCGGTAAATTTTTCGCGCTTGACGTTCGGTTTCAAAACCATCGTCGCAATTGCACCGGATTTTTTATGAGTTTCGACGGCGGCGGAAATATCAATGTCAGTAATTAATTTGCCGTTGACGATGACAAAAGTATCATCTTCAAGCAATTGACGGGCATTATCAAGAGCACCCGCTGTTCCCAAAATATTAGGATTTTCTTCGGTATAATGAATTTTTACGCCGTAATCGCTTCCGTCTCCGAGGGCTTCTTTGACGGATTCAGGTTGATGATGCAGATTGACTACAACATCTTTAAAGCCAAATTTGGCAACATATTCGGCAACATAACCCACGAGAGGTTTTCCTAAAAAAGGAATCGCGGGTTTAGTGCGGTCAATTGTTAAAGGAAAAAGCCGCGTTCCAAAACCGGCGGCTAAAATCATTGCTTTCATAGCTCACAAATCAAACTAACACTACATCATTTGTATCATTTTTCTGTCAAATCTGCATTTGCACAATTTGTTTTGTCGGTTTAACTTATCAACTTATGTTGAATTTTTCACCCGCTAAAACTTACGGATTATTTGACTCCGCCGCCAACAGAAAAACTATTGCTGAACTGGAAAAAATCGAAGCAGATTTTGTTTTATACCCAAATATTGCGGCAAAAATGGTTGAAAATGCCGAGTTGGAAAATATCGTCAGTGATTTTGATTGGCTCATTTTTCCGGATGTCTATACCGTAGAATTCTTTTTGCAAAAATTGGAAGAAACCGGGTTCGAGTTTTACGAACTCGATGTTTTACGGGTTTGCGCCTTTGGCGAATCTGTATCCGACAGATTGCGTTTTGCCCAGCTTCATGCTGACATTATTACCAACAGCATCAAAACTTTAGACGTTCTGCAATCCCTCAAAGATTATATTTTTGATGAAAGTGAGTTTGCGAGTTTGAGTTTCTTAATTTTAAAGGAAGCAAATGCAAAAGTTGAAATTTCGGATGAATTAAAAAAACTAGATGCTGCCGTAACAGAAATCCCGATTTATCAGGTTGAAATTGAAAATGATGCCGCCTTTGCCAAACCGAAAGCATTGCTCAAAGGCGGTGCGATTGACGAGTTTATTTTCAGCTCGCCATTTGATGCAATTAATCTCTCACATATTTTTCAAACCGATAATTTAGCCGAGGTTTTAGCCGAAACTGAACTAACCGCAACCGATAATCAAACTCTGCAAACTTTGGAAGAATTTCGCTTGGTTTAGAAAAATATTGACATTACTTGGGGTTGGCTTATAATTCAAAAATCATAATTTAACCTAAATTTGTGGGGCATCCAATAATGTCCGCTTTAACGACCACTGCTTTTGAGCAACTTCTAAAACATCTGGATTCGGATTTGTCATTAGCAGCCGAAAAATACGAAACACTGCGCCGAAAACTCGTTAAGTGTTTGCTTTGGAAGGCTTGCCCCGAAACCGAAGCCGATACTTTAGCCGATACTGCGCTGGATCGGGTTGCGTTAAAACTTAATCAAGGTGAAGAAGTGCGAAATATTCAAGCGTATGCGGGCGAAGTTTTGCGGTTTGTCTGGCTCGAATATTTGCGCCGTCACAAAGAAGATGCGGCTGGCGATTTAATTCCTGAAACTCCGGTTCAACCGAATATCGAAATCCTCAACGATCCGGATCTGAGATTGCGGTGTTTGCGAAAATGTCTGACCGAAGTTGTTCCTGATGGACACGACCGGATGCTGATTATTGGCTATTACGACACGGAGGCAGGGGAAAAGAACAAAGAACATCGCAGAAATTTGGCGGATAAATTAAATTTGACGATGATCACTTTAAAGGTAAAAGCCTGTCGGATTCGTGACCGTTTGGAAAAATGTATCAACGAATGTGTTAATAAACTTGGAGGTGTAACCAAACCGACAATTTAGTCACTATTGTCAGAGGTAGATTTTTTAATGGCGGGAACAACTTCACAAATAAATGAAAAAAAATTGAAACGATATCTTTACGGTGAGATGTCGGAGGATGAAGTTGCGAAAATTGAGAACAAAATCTTTCTTGATGATAATTATTTTTACGATATTGTTAATTTTGAAAATGAATTAATTGATCTATATGTCCGAAAAAAACTTGACCCTGATGAATTAATTCGATTTGAAAAAAGTTTGAAAAGCTCACCCGAACGGCAAACCAAAGTTGCCAACGCTATTGCCTTACAAACGATTATTGAAGAAGCCCGACCTGTAGAAAACCCGATTGAAGCAGTTAAACCAAACTTTTGGGAATCAATTAAAAAGTTTTTTACCTTGCATACTTTAGTGGCGAGTTCGGCAATGACGGCTTTCCTTTTGATGTTTTTGATTGTGCCGATTGTGGTGCTGATTCTTTTAAATTTGCGAAGCAGCTCATCTCTGGTGGCAGGAAATACTTATAAGGGAAATTCTAATTCAAACCGAATAATTTACGGGAATAGTGCAACTCCAATTATGCCGGGTAACGGAAGCTCTAATCCTCCGAAAGCAAATATGAACGGAGCTATCCCCATCGAATCGGCAACCAGAACTCCATTGCCACCGGATAAAATTGTGGTCCTTAAACCTGCAACAAATACGGAAATATCGGTTGAAAATGGAATCAAATCAATAATTGTAAAACTGATATTGCCGGATTCCGTTAATAATGGAACATTTTTAGTGAAAATAAATGAAAACGGTCAACCTATAAAAGTCAGTTCTCAAACAGAAGAAAATCAGAAAGTATTAAATTTTAAATTTTCTTTTGATAAATTTCCTCAGGGAACCACAAAAATTATTGTCCAGGATGCCACAGGAAACATTAATTTAGAATATCCTTTTACTCTCCGCCAAAGATAAAAAATATCTAATCACACTTAAACTCATATATTTCAACTATTTGCACTTAAATAAAATAATTTTTTCAAAAAAAAATAAAAATTTTTATTTTTACCTGTAACCTTTTTTCGCTTTTTCTCACATAGTGGCGTAGGGGCTGAAAAAGCCGCTTGAAAAAAAAAGAAAAGGAAGAACAGGAGAAAATAATAATGAGAAACTTTTTAGCAAAAACTTTAGTAACTTTGACAATTTTAGCAACTTTGACAACCGCAACTTTCGCAGAAAATTCATTTGGCAATTTCTTTGATTTGTTTGAAAATTCATCAGAATTTATTAATACCCAATATCGTGTCGAAGCCTATCAAACCCGGACACATCAATATTTTCTCAAAGCTGGAACCACGGTAGATGTTGAATTAAAAGGCGACGGTTACACCAACTTAGATTTATATGTTTATGATGCTTACGGCAATTTTATCTTGAGACGAGGTAGCAATTCCGACATCGAATATGCTTCAATGAATGTTAATCGTTCAGAATATTTTACAATTAAAGTGGTAAATCTAAGCAATGATTTTAATAATTACGATTTGAAAGTCTGGGAAAAATAAATTTGATTTAGAATTAACTTTTACTACTGCCCAAACCGCCCGACTCACCAATGAGAAAGGCGGTTTAACTTTTTTATGGTCTCAAAATCATAAATGAGCATCAAATCATTGCAATTTTTGAAAAAAGAACCGTTCAAACTTCGAGAGGATTTCGCCAATGTTTCAAAAGTTTTTAATCGTTTCAATAATCTTAATTTGTTTTACCCAAATTTTTGCCAAACATTCGGATGCCGAATTTCAAAAACACGCTGAAAGTTTAAAAACAAAATTAAAGGGAAAAGGTTTTACCGTTATTATCGAAAAACCTTTTATTGTAATTGGTGATGAATCTGCCGAAACGGTTCAACGCCGAAGTCTGAACACGGTCAAATGGGCGGTTGATAAATTAAAGAAAGATTTTTTTAAGGAAGACCCGGCAAATATTCTTGAAATTTGGCTATTCAAGGACGATATTTCCTATCGAAAACATGCCAAAGAATTTTTTGATGATGAACCCGATACGCCTTACGGTTATTATTCTTCGGCAAATAAAGCTCTGGTGATGAATATTTCTACCGGTGGCGGAACCCTTGTTCACGAAATAGTTCATCCATTTATCGAGGCAAATTTTCCAAATTGCCCGTCTTGGTTTAATGAAGGAATGGGCTCACTTTTTGAGCAGGCAGGCGAAGAAGATGGTCATATCGTTGGCTATACAAATTGGCGGCTTGCCGGATTGCAACGCGCAATTAGACAAAAAAATGTGCCCCAATTTCAAACTTTACTTTCGACAACCGACCGTCAATTTTATACGGCAGACACCGGAACAAATTACGCTCAAGCCCGTTATCTCCTTTATTATCTGCAGCAAAAAGGTTTATTAGTAAAATTTTATCAAGAATTTTATACAAATCGAAAAACCGATCCCACCGGATATAAAAGTTTGCAAAAGATTTTAGACGAAAAAAATATGACGCAATTTCAAACTCGTTGGGAAACATTTGTTTTGAATTTAGTTTTTTAAGGGAGTTGCCCACTAAATACACTAAACACGCAAAAGAAATCCTTTATTTTCTTTTTTCGTGTGTTTCGCGTGTTTAGGGGGCATAAAATTCTGCTAAAATCCTCTTAATGCAAAATCATAAAGTCATTCTCTATTTTATTGACGGACTTGGAATTGGAACCAGAAACGAGCATAATCCGTTGGCAAATATCGAAAATATTGCGCCTCTGGCACATTTTCAAAACGAAGATTCTGCCGTAGTGTTTGACGGAATTTTAGTGCCGACTGATGCCTGTTTGGGTGTCGAAGGTCGTCCCCAAAGCGCCTCTG
>DAORIL010000368.1:0-6749 GCA_035438525.1 Pyrinomonadaceae bacterium | reverse complement strand
CCCGGATTCCCCTTCAATCAAAACCGTCACATCCGTTTTGGAAACGCGCTCGACGGTTTCCAGAACTTTCCGCATTTTTTCTGAAGTTCCGACGACGTTTTCAAGCCGAAAATCTTCGTGAACGAGGCGGCGCAGGCGGCGGTTTTCCGAGAGAATCTCGCCGTATTTCAAAGCTCTTTCGACCGTCATTAAGATCGCCTGCCGGTCAAACGGCTTGGTGATAAAATCAAACGCGCCGGAGCGCATCGCAGTTACGGCAGTTTCGACATCGCCGAAAGCCGTGATGACGATGATCGGCGTTTCGCTCCGAATTGCGCCCGCTCGTTGAATAAATTCCAAGCCGGAAAGCTGCGGCATTCGCCAATCGGTAATTACGCAATCAAAATCTTCCCCAGAGAAGTATTCCAAAGCCTGTGAGCCGTTTTCCGCGACAACGACCCCGTAGCCGGCTGCTTGGAGTTGAAATTCCAGCACGCGGCGCAGGGAATCGTCGTCATCGGCAACTAAAATTTTTGTGTTTTCTTTGTTCACTTTAATCGTGGAAGTTGAATTGATATTTCAACAACATTTGGCGATTCTATTCATTACCTTGCAGTTTTCTCCTAAGCGACAGATTGCTTCGCAATTACCGCGCAGTTCATCAAAAACGATATATTTGATCGGCAAATTTCCGGTTTTGATGGAGGGGCGACTCAGTTGCAGAATCACGTCTTTTTCGCGGTTGCCGGGAACTATCAAATAAAGATCCGCCTCATCACCAAATGATAGAGCCAAATCGGAAAGCCGTAAGATTCCCGAATAAATCGAAGTGCTTTTTTCCACTTCAAAACCAGCGACAATTTTGTTCGTGCCTTTTTCAAACCAGACCACATCAATCAAACTGATCGTGTTTAGTGTGTCTTTCTCAACCGGCATTTCGGGAAAATTCTTCAAACAAAGGGCGGAAAAATGGTGACCCTTGTAATCTTTTGATTTGTCGTTTGAAGCAGAAATGACATCGTAGCCCAAACTATGACCGATTTTCAGCAGGTGATACTGCATCTCGGTGTGCAGATCTTCCTCGTCAAATTCAGCTTTTACTTCCTTGTGCCGTTTGGCAATTTGCTTTTCGATTTTGGCGATTTCTTCGGCGGAAAGCTCGTGATTATCCGCTTTGATAATTTTTCCAATGCCAATATCAAACAAAAGTCCGGCAAATGCGCCCAAATCAGTCGAAAACTCATTTTTGTATTTTTCGTTGGCGTGAACGATTGTTTCGCGCATTTGCAAATAATCCGTCCACGAACCCAATTTCTTCTTTTCGTTAAATAAACTGTTGAATCCGTTGACGATAGCCGTATTAAACGGCGGCACGAAAGTCGGATGCAGAAAATATAAAATGCTGGCTACCGCCGGACCCAACCCTTTAATTTTTAAAGCGTCAAGACGAATTATTTCCTTAATAATCTGGTCGTCACTTTTAGCATTCAAACAATTGAAAAGAAACATTCCAAAGGCTTTTTTGTGCGACTGATTTTCATAAATGTCGGGAATTCTGAGTTTCGGTTTCCAGTAAAACGGGTGCGACGCGCCTTCAAAAACCTGTTTCTGTTCAGTGATGACTTTTAAGACAAATTCGAGTGATGATCCTTTGAAGTCATTCGGAAAATCGCCTGCTTCGATGTCCTTAATAACCTGCAAGACGCCGCGACGAATCGATCGAAAGGCTTTCAAGCGTTCTTCGTTATTGATGAACCAGGTATGATAAACGCTTTCCGAATCCAGCTTATATCTTTGAATGGTTTCCGAAAAATTATATTCCATAGAGGTCATTTCAACTCAAAAGTCAGCGTCGCCCATTTCGATTCATAATTGATTTGCGGATCATTAAGTCCTGTCATATTGATAAATTTAACATACCATTTGCCCGCGCCGTCGAGTTTGATCCTGGCAACGCCGTTTTTGTCGGTGCGGACGTTTTTACCAACGACGAGTTTTCCATTCTCATCACGCCCCGACATGACAAACTGATTCGCCAGAGGCTTCCCGTCTTTCAGGCATTGGAATTCAAAGGCATTGCCTTTTTTCAATGAATACGGGTTCGTCACCGGCACGATTTCAACCGGATAACCAAGGACAGTTTTGTAATTATCGCTCGGCTTGCCTCCCGCCTGAAAAATCGTTTTGACATGCTTGGAATATCTTTCGCGCACGTCTTTGGTCAATTCTTTTTTGTTTTTTCGTTCCGCCAAAATGTCGGGAATGCCGTCTTCGGTGAGGTATTCATTAAAATCCTTCGCTTTCAAATCAATTTCGCGCGGCATCGTCGAAAGCCCAACGACATAATTGCCTTCTTCGGCCGGCTGTAAATTCAAAAAGGAAGTTTTATCATCCTTCGTAAAATCAGATTCTTTCGGATTCGAGCGTGTTCCCGCCGGCGACACGACACTGACATCCTTCAGCCGCGCAAAATTGACTGCGCCTTCGCTTGCTTGAAATGAACCATTCAAGATCCTGATGGAAATTTTATCATTAACCGCGACAAAAAAATTGTCCAGCTTTAAAAACAAATCGTGGGCGAAAGTCGGAACAGTAATCAGCAAACACACCATTCCAAAAGCAAAAAGTCTTTTTTTCATCATATTCTCCTTAATTATTTGATTTCAAATGTCAAAGTCGCCCATTTCGATTCATAATTCAAGTTCGGGGCGTTAACTTTGACCATATTGATAAATTTTGCATACCACTTTCCCGCGCCTTCCAGTTTGATTTTGATAATTCCTTTACTATCAGACCGAAGGGCTTTTTCTGGGGCTAATTTGCCGTCTATTTCGCGTCCGGTCAAAACGGTCTGACCAACCAGCGGTTTTCCGTCTTTCAAGCATAAAATCTCAATTGTTTTACCTTTTTTCAATTGATAGGGATTTTGTTGGGGAATCATTTCCACCACATATCCAAGCGCGGTTTTATAACTGTCGGTTTGTTTGTCGCCGATTTGCAAAATCGTTTTAACATATTTTGAATAACGGTAACGGGCATCTTTTTCGAGTTCCTTGTCGCGCTTACGGTTCTCCAAAACATCGGGAATGCCCTCCAACGTTAGATATTCATTAAATTCTTTCGCCGCCAACGCATTTTCGCGCCACGCCGTCGAAAGTCCAACGATATAATTACCGACTTCCGCAGGCTTGAAATTCAAAAACGCGGTTGTTTCGTTCTTAGTAAAATCTGCTTCTTTCGGACTTGTGCGCCCGCCCGACGGTGCAATCACGCTCACATCAGTTAATCGCGCAAAGGCAACCGCTCCCTCGCTTTTTTGAAAAGTGCCGTTCATCACACTAATCAAAATATTTTCATTTACTTTAGCGAAAAAATGCTCCGGCTTTAAGAACAAATCGTGCCCCAAAACAGGCAGCATCAAAAACAGTAACAGCATTCCGCTGACTAAAAAATTCCTTTTCATCCCTGAATCTCCTGATTGCGTAAAAATAAAAATTATTAAAACTACTTTGGTGAAAATCACTACCCTAAACAATGACGTAAATGATTCGCCAAATTGAAAGATTTAATTATGCAAAAATTACTCTTTAGTTCAAATTTTTCGGGAAAGAGCCAAAACCCGAACTACAGGCTAAATTTTGATTTCAACCCTAATTTTTGCTACAATACGTGAGTCCGAACTATACCCAAGTAAGGTATCATTTTTGTTAGATATAATAAACCGCTGACTGGTCTTCATCCTTTATTTTATCTGACTGGAAACACTAATTTTTTCCGAAATCGTTGCCCGAAACAAAAAATATGTTTTGTCCAAAATGCAACATAAATAACTCCGGCGATCACACTTTTTGTGTCCAATGCGGTGCTGCTTTATCTGCCGTGACGGAAAATCTGGATTATTCAAAGGAAAATTATCAGAATTCATCGTCAGTATCTTCTTGGTTCGGCACACCTGACGGAAACTTAAACGGGCGCACTCTTGACGGCAAATACCAAATCGAAGCAAAACTTGGCACGGGCGGGGCAGGAGCAGTGTATCTTGCCACGCGCTTGCACATCGGTGATAAAGTAGCGGTCAAGGTTCTGCGAAACGACAAAAGCGATGATCCGCAAGTTGTCGAACGCTTTCGGCTCGAAGCACAATTGGCGGCGCATTTGAAACATCCGAATGCAGTCAGCATTTACGATTATGGAGTGACCTCGGACGGCTTACGCTATCTCGTAATGGAATTTGTTGAGGGCAGAACGCTCCGACAATTAATTGCCCAGCAAGGAGCCTTGCCAGCCTTATTGGTAGCAGAAATAGCCGTGCAAATTTGCGCCGCTCTCGATGAAGCCCACCGCTTAGGATTAATTCACCGCGACATCAAACCCGACAATATTATCGTGCAGGAAACCTCAACCGCGTTGCGCGTTAAGGTTTTGGATTTCGGAATCGCCAAATTATCAAGTATGGGCGCGTCAAATCTGACGCAAACCGGCACTATTGTCGGAACTCCGCGCTATATGTCGCCCGAACAGTGTATGGGCGAACACCTCGATGGTCGGAGCGATATTTACAGCCTGGGTATTGTCCTTTACGAAATGTTATGCGGCATTGTGCCTTTCAACGCTCCGAGTTCAACGGCAATTGCCGTGCAGCAGGTTACACAACAGCCCCCGTCGCTTTGTCAAAATAATCCGAATGTGCCACAAGCAGTTGAAGCTATAGTTTTGCGTGCGCTTGAAAAAAAACGCGAGGCGCGTCCGTCAACCGCTGCGGAATTTGCCAAGGAATTAGCCGGAGTTGTCAAAAATCAAACGGAATTTACCCGGCAGAATATCCTTTTTAATTTTACGAACCCGACCAACGAAGCTCTTCAGCCGAGTTTGACCTCAGAGAACCAACCGCCAACCGTTTTTATGCCCTCATATTCTGACCAGCAAAAGTTTAATCCTTCGTCCGGCTTTGTTACTAATGTCCAGCCGCCGAAAACAAAAGGGAAAAAGAGGCTTCTTTTAACGGTCGCCGTAATTTTCGGCTTTTTAATTTTTAGCGGCATCGGAGCGATGGCAATGTGGTTGCTGCTTCGCCAGCCAACTGTCATAGTTAAAAATACCGACGACAAAATTTCCAATACTAATTCGGTCAATGAGAAACCATTGTTTGTCGGTGATGAAAATACAAAGGTTACAAAGGCAACTCCCTCCACTAACCCCGCCGACAGCGAGTTTGAACGCTTGCATAACACACGTATAAACGCCAAAGCCGAACAGATTGACAAAATTGCCGATGAACTTGAAAACGCCGAGAAAAAATATCCAGCCGATTATCGGTTTCCATATGAGGGTGCTAAACTTTTAGCACCCTCCTCCAATCATCACCAAGCGTTTCATGCACTTGCAGAAGCAGCCCGCACTGCCATCAAAAACAATCAAGCTTCTGAAATACTGAGCAATTTGTCGCAGAATAAAAACACCGATTTTCGCCGCCTCACCGGTCATCAGGAATGGACGGCAATCGAAAACGCTCTCAGCAAAAAAGACTCATCTCTTTTACCGAAAGATGAAGACTAACGACCGGCAATCCTTTCGCTGACTGATAATGATTTTGCTTACTTAATAGATCAGTGCGGATTTTCACTTAACACTACCCTCAAATAACACACTTTCCGCCAATCCTATCCCAGCCAAAACCCCACAAACAGGCGTTTTCAAAATGGCACGAGTTTTGCCCTGTAGCAATATTGGAATTAGTTTCCGAAGGCAGGAGGTAAAAACTATGATGTATGACGGTTACCATTTTTTCGGAATGCACTTATTGTGGTGGTTTTTCTGGATAGTCCTTGTAGTTACGCTTTTCGGATGGTTTGATACTGTGCCGAAAAGAAGGATCAGAAAAGATTCTCCCCTTGATATTCTACAAAAGCGATTTGCTTCCGGCGAAATTACGGCTGAAGAATATCAGGAAAAAAAGAACGTTCTGGAAACAGATTTAGCAAAAAATATTGGCTAAGTCAGTTTTACCACCAATTATTTGACGGCTCTGCACAAAACGCGTTGCAGCTCTATAACTTCAACAAGCAAAGCAATTTGAATTTTTCGTGCAAAATCTTTTTAACGAAAAAAACTTGAAAAATCGAGGAAAAAACAATGAAAAAAATGTCTTTATATATTATTGCGCTCTTTATTCTAGTGACGGGTGTATTTTCACTTTCAGCTTTTGCCCAGGACGAAAAGCTGATCGGTATCGGTAAGACGGGAAAATTCCATCTTGATTCACCGCTCAGAGTTGGTGATAAATTGCTTAAACCGGGAATGTATCAGGTTCAGCATCAAACGGAGAACAACGAACATTTCATCATTTTACGGGAAATTGAAATGAACCGGTTTGGTCATCCGATGTCAAATGAAAAATTAGTTGGTGAAGTAGCCAGATTTAAATGCACTATCGAACCAGTTGAGAAAGAAAACAAAAACGCAAAAATTCTGGTGCGCCGGAACGCAGGCAACGAACGGGAATTCGTTGAAGTCTGGTTTAAAGGCGAAAAGATAAAACACGTTTTGCCAAAAAAATAACCAGTTTTTTAGCATCTTTTTGAAAATATAAGAAAACAAGCACGAAGTAAGCAATTTTCTGGCGCTTTTACTTCGCGTAAGTTTAGGAGGACGAAAATGCAAATCAAAATTAATTTTATCCAGCGAAAAGCCATAATCATTTTTGGGTTAATTCTATTGATGGCGGCGATTGTTCCGGCACAGTCGAATTTGCGAAACCAGAATAATCCAAA
>DAORIL010000367.1:0-6755 GCA_035438525.1 Pyrinomonadaceae bacterium | reverse complement strand
ATTCTGATTTCATCAGCCATTCGCAGAATCTTCATATTTTCGGCAACTTTGGTGCGGCAGGATAAGGCAGGTTTTTCGCCGTTTGGAGTTTGCAGCCAAACCTGGCAATTAGCACAATCCCCGTTCCAACAAAACTCGCCCATTGAAATATTTTCAATTGAGAGAAATTGAAAACATCGAAGTAACTCATTATTTTCAGGGACTTTATACATTTCACCGCAAATCTCGATTTCGATAAGTTTTTCAAACGGTTCGAAAATATCTTTGTAATCTTCCCAATTTTCCATAGGTTATTTTTTGTGCAGAGACCAAATTAAAGTAAAAAGGCAAAATTTTAAATTTTGTTGAGTTTTTACTTTTCAAATTTGCCAATTAGTGTTGAAAAACTTTTACTTTTTACTGGTTGCAAAATCCTGTAATTCTTCTTTCTTACTTAGAATATATGAAATAAATTCACGGGTTGGAGCAGGTTGAAAACCTTTGAGAGTCACCATTGAAACGGAGCGATGCAAATCATGCCCTTGAATTTTCTTTTGCACTAATTTTCCGCTTTCAATTTCCTCGCGCACTGACCAGGAAGGTAAAAGCGAAACGCCAATCCCTTTTTCGATCATTAACTTAACGAAATATGTATCGTTAGATTCAAGAGCTTTTGCCGGCTCAAGCTTAACTTTTTTGAAAAAAGTATCTGTGGCTCGCCGAATTGAAGAACCCCGTTCAAAAAGTATCCAGCGTTCTTTTTCTAAATCACTTGGTTTAATCGATTTAATTTTGGCAAAACGATGTTTTTGACCGGCAACCAAAACGAGTTCATCTTCCACCAGTTCCGTCACACTCAAAGTCGGCGAATAGGTCGGCAAAGAGGCAAATCCGACATCCGCCGTGCCGTTCAAAATATCCGTCACGGTTTGTTCGGTGCTAACCGTGGTGCGAAAAAGAAGTTCGATGCCTTCATGTTCTTCCATAAAAGATTCAAACAATGGTGAAAAAAGATAAACCAGAGCTTGAGTTGCTGCCGCTACCCGCACCCGTCCGACCAAAGATTTTTCGCGCCCTGCTACTCTTTCTTTCAATTCTTCGGCTTCGTCTAAAATTCTCACTGCATACTCCAGCGCAACCTTACCTGCCGAAGTTAGAATTACACCACGTTTGGCACGTATAAAAAGCGGTTCGCCGAGTTCAGACTCCAACGCTTTGATTTGATGACTAACTGCTGACTGCGTTAAATTTAACGTTTCAGCAGCTTTTGTAAAATTTAGTGTTTCGGCGATAACCCGAAATGTTCTTAATTGCCACAGTTCCATTCTTTATAACCCCTTGCTATGAATATTTGTAATGATACTTACAAAAACTTAGAATTAGACTAATACCATAATTTTTGAAATAATCAAATAGAAATTTAAGTAAAACATCTTAAATTATACTGAAATTATACTTAAAGATTATATTATGAACACATCGATACTAAATTTTGCTATTGTTCATTCACCCAAAACCAAATTTTCCGATGCTCAGGTTTTGTTGCAGGAATTTACAGGAAAGCAATTCTCAAGAGGCGATGCCGAAACTCTTTGGACAAACATTACAAATCATAAATGGAATTTGAGCGAAAAATTAAACCGGGATGTCGGATTTCGGGTGGCAGCCATAGATTTCATTGAGAACTTTTATCAACCACAAAAACTCGCCAGACAAACAAAAAATTTATCGAAACAGGAAATAAAAATACCTTTGTTTTTGAAAAAAATAGTGCGCCTTTATTTTGAATCCAAAAGCGCTGCACTGAACTTTTAACTAATGGAGAAGTTATGATTCCATATCGAATAGATTACACAATTGAAAAAGTTTTAGAAGACAAGAATTCGCCTGAACAGTATTTATTACAACAATTAACCGGCAAAATATTTGCCACTAACGAAGCAAAGATGCTTTTGAAAAAAATTAAAGATCATAAATGGAACGTAAGCAAACAACTCGGACGAGATGTCGGAATACGAGTTGCCGCAAGCGATTATTTTGAAAATATCTACAAACTCCCAACCACGCCAAAAACTAACAACTTGATGACCTAGTCCTCAACTAATGCCTTCTTACCGGCTTAGATTTTAACGGAATAGACCGCAGTTTTCTTCATAGTTGCTGCGGTCTTTTTCTTTTTTAAATTACTTGCTAAAATAAATATTTAGCGGAGGTTACAATTAAAAGTGTCTCTTGTGATGTATGTTAAACCGGGCTGCCCGTATTGCCAAAAAGCCCGTGATTATTATAACGAAAACGGCATTGAATTTACCGAATATGACGCACAAAATGATAAACAGCGTCAAAAAGAAATGCTCGATTTTTCCGGCGGAGATCTGGTTGTCCCGTGTATTGTCATAAACGGCGAGTATGTGCAATCGGGTTGGGGCACCCCACTTCGAGGCTGAACAATAATTCCTGATTAATCGGCAGTTTGCCGATTTTTTATTTGCGCTTACTACTTAAGTTGACTTAAAATAAACCCGTTCCCTTGCAACTATAAGGCAGCATCTGAAATCCAAATCTTTATGATTGGCACGACGATTCACCAATATAAAATTTTAGAAAAACTTGGCGCAGGCGGACAAGGAACCGTTTACAAAGCCCAAGACACTAAACTTGACCGCACTATTGTCATTAAAGTTTTACCTGCCGAATTAACGGCTAAAACGGCTAACTTCAAGCGATTTGAGCGCGAAGCGCAACTTTGTTCACAACTCGACCACACAAATATCTGCACCATTTTCGACTTTAACGAGGCAAACGGAATTTTTTATATTGCAATGCAATATGTTGAGGGCAAAAATGTTCGCCAGCTCGTCAACGGTCGCCCGTTAGAATTAAAAAGCGCCTTAAGCATTGCCATTCAGGTTTGCGACGCACTCGCTTACACTCACGCCCGCAACATTATTCACCGTGATATTAAAGCCGGAAATATTATGGTAACCAGCGAAGGACTGGTAAAAGTATTGGATTTTGGGTTGGCAAAACTGATTCAGGGTGAACACGAATTGCCCAAAGGAGTTGACCGCACCGAAATTACTGAAATTGGAATCCCTTATGGAACAGCAACTTATGCAGCACCGGAACAAGCCAAAGGCGAAGTTGCCGACCACCGCTCAGACATTTTTTCAACCGGAGTTTTACTTTATGAAATGCTGACCGGGATTTGGGCTTTTCAAGGAAAAACAGTAGTTGATGTCCGTCACCAAGTCCTTTACGGCACGCCAAAACCATTATCGGCAATGCGTCCCGAACCGTTACCGCCGCGTCTGCAAGAAATTATTGACAAAGCGTTAGCCAAAGAACCGCGCCACCGTTACCAAAAAATTGCCGATATGCGTGATGACCTAAAAGCCGTTTTACAAGATATTTCGGGTGCACCGATGATTCAAGGTGAAAATATTATTCCCCGACATTTAGGTAACGAAAATCCGGTCAAAAAGGCTTGGAATTGGCTTCGCGGGAAAAAAGACAATACATCTTCCCGAAGTTTTTCAGTTTCAAGTTCTCCGAATGTTTCAAACGATGCGACATCAATCACCGGAACAGGCACTGAGAAAAAAAGCGTGGCCATTTTACCATTCAAAAATTTAAGCCATGATCCTAATTCGGCGTTTTATGAATTTGCTTTAGCAGATTCGGTAATTACTGAATTAGCGCAGCTTCGCTCTTTGATTGTCCGCCCGAGTTCGGTCATTGCCAAATATCAAGGCAAAGATGTGGATCCGCGCGATGCTGGAGACGAATTGAGAGTGAATGCCGTTTTATCGGCAGGATTTTTGCGCTCTGGCGATAAAATCCGGGTTACTGCTCAACTTTTAGATGTTTTGTCCGGTGATATTTTATGGAGCGATAGAATTGATGCGGAAAGCGGCGATATTCTAGCTTTACAAGATATTATTGCCCTCCGAATTTTGGAAGGCTTACGACTTGAGCTTTCCGAAAAAGAACAAGAAAAACTCGGACGACGGGCCACCGAAAATCCGGAAGCTTACGAAGAATTTTTGCGTGGGCGCGATAATTTCGGGCGTTTTATCTTCCGAACAGTTTCTAATGACGATTGCGAGGCAGCAATTACTAATTTCAAACGGGCGGTCGAACTTGATCCGCAATTTGCGCTCGCTTATAGCGGGCTCGGTGCGTGTTACGCCAATCGAATTTTCAAAGGGATGGGTGCTGCCGAAGATTATACCTACGCCGAAGCCGCTTTCAGCAAAGCCTTTAAATATGATCCGAATGTCGTCGAAGCACGGGTTTTGATGGTTCTTATTTATCTTTCACGCGGAGAAAAGAAAAAAGCCCGAGCCGAAATCAAAATTTTGCAGCAGCAATTTCCCAATGATGCCCCGCTTTATTTTGTTAAGGGAATTATGCATCGACTTGACGGCGAATATGATTCATCGCTTAAAGCCTGGCAAAAATTGTCAAAATTTGACCCGATCGCTGTCGTTGTCTCGAGTTATAATCGTGCCCGAATTTTTCTTTACAAAGGTGATTACGATCAAGCTATCCGAGAATTAGACGCCGGGGCAAAAGTTGAACCAAATCATCCGTTGATCCGTATTTTCCGTTCGTTTGTTTATTATTATCAAGGAAAAGTTGATGAGGCAATCGAAATAATCCGCGACGTTTTGGAGAAAAATCCCAAAATGGATGGAATTCGTCCGATCTATGCAGTTTTTCTTGCTACTAAGGGTAAAAAAGAAGAAGCTCTTGCCCAAATTACTAATGAAACCAGAGCCTTAGCCAAAGCTGACCACGATATGTCATATTGGCTTGCTCAAGCCTATGCAGTTTTAGGCGAAAAAGATGAAGCCTTTAAGTGGTTAGAAAAAGCCATCAAACTTGGTAATGAAAATCATCCATGGTTTGAAAAAGATAGTTGTCTTGAATCTTTGCGCGGAGATGACCGATTCAAAGAATTGATGAATAGGATTGAAGCAAATATGAGGTAAAAATCTTTGTTCAGGCGTAAACTAATCAAAAGGCGAAGCTGCTTTGCGGCACTTCGCCTTTTTTATACTCAGCATTTTCTCACTTATTAAAACGCACAAATACCGTTGATGCAGTTATTAGTTGCACAATTTCCGTTTCCGTTACAGCCGCATCCGGGAGGAACATTAGTGCCATTTGCAGGAGGACAGGTTCCTCCCGGACAACAACCCGGTCCGACAACAACTCCTCCTGAAACTGCACAAGTTGTGCCGCCGCCGCCGCAAACATTATTACAACATTGACTGTTAGCATTACACGCACAACCCGGCGGGCGTGAATTAGCTGTTGCCGCTCCACAAAAACATACTCCTGATTGTGCATTGATAGATGTCGGAGCCACTACCGAGGCAATAATCGGCAAAGCAATGACCGAAGCAAATCCGATTCGCTTGACAATCTCACGTCGGGATAAACCATCCAGCGGAGTGCTAAAACTTTCGCTTTTTTCTATCAGATTATCTTTTTTAAATTGATTAAGTGCTAACCAAACAATGTCTTCGCTAACATTGGATTTCAGTTTTTTGCTCAAATTTTGACTAATTTCAGTAACTGATTTAGTTCCGTTACATTCCTGCCAAACCATTGCCGAAGTTTGATTTAGGCAAAAAACTTTATTCTTACCCAAATCATAAATTAAAATTTCGCCATTTAATTCTTGGATAACGATATTATCTTTGCGACTAATTGGATTACTACCCCTTTTCATACACTTTTCTCCTTCTTCAGATTGGGAATGATGAAGTGTAGCAAGACGTAAAATGTTTCAGCGTGGCAATTTCGGAAAAATAATTACTGATTTTCTGAAATTTGGAATCTGATAATTGCCTCATTTTTGTTTTCCCGCCAAATCAGCTAACATATTAGTATGACTGAAATTGAAGATTTTACAGATAAACTGGCTGAAACCGATGGCGATGGAGAGATGCAGATTCCAACGGAATTGCCCGTTTTACCTTTACGCGACATTGTTATTTATCCTTTTATGATCGTTCCGCTTTTTGTTTCGCGTGACCGTTCGATCAAGGCGGTTGACGAAGCCTTAAGCCAAAATCGAATGATTTTGCTGGTTTCGCAAAAAGATGTGGACAAAGAAGAACCAACGCAAGAAGACCTTTACAAAGTCGGGACAGTTGCCGTCATTATGCGGATGCTCAAATTGCCGGACGGACGAATTCGTATTTTAATTCAAGGACTGTCACGCGCCGAAGTAAATTCGGTAGTAGTCGGTAGCGACTATGCCAAAGCCACCATTACGCCAATTGCCGAACCTGTTATCGAAGATAAATCGCTGGAAATTGAAGCACTTATCCGCAATGTGCGCGGAGCAATGGAACGTGCTGCCACACTAGGAAAAAATATTTCTCCGGAAGTTTTAGCGATTATTTCAAATTTAGAAGATGCCGGACGATTAGCAGATCTATCTGCATCTAATTTAGAACTCAAAGTCGAACACGCCCAAAGCATCCTGGATATTTCCGAACCTGTTTCCCGTTTGCGCCGGGTCAATGATTTGCTTAACAAAGAAATTGACGTTTTAACCGTTCAGCAGGAAATCAACACCCAAGCCCGCGCCGATATTGACCGCTCACAACGCGAATATTTTTTGCGTCAGCAATTAAAGGCGATTCAGGGCGAACTTGGCGAAGGTAACGAATTAGCCGAAGAAATCGAACAATATCGGGAAAAAATCGAAAAAGCGATGATGCCCGAAGCAGCCAAAGAAGAAGCCACGCGCCAAC
>DAORIL010000366.1:0-6765 GCA_035438525.1 Pyrinomonadaceae bacterium | reverse complement strand
ACGATGCAATTTTGAAGCAATATTATTCCGGGATTGATTTACCGAGAAGCTATTAGAGATTTTGGGTTTTGGATTTTGGATTTTGGATTGCTTCGATTCTAACAAATTTAATTTAATGAAATTCTCGCGTAACCAAATTATCGGCTCACTCGTATTGCTCAGCGTAATTTTGCTGATTACTTTGATTCGCCTTGCAATTTATTCAAGCTAATCTTTGTGATAACCTTTTTTTAGTGACCATCAAAACTCAAAAACCAATCTATTCAATCGTTGGACCAACGGCTTCTGGCAAAACAGAAATTAGTCTGGAACTTGCCTTAAAGCTTGGTAATGCTGAGATTATCAATTGTGATTCGGTGCAGATTTATCGAGAAATTTGGATTGCAACGGCTAAAATTACGCCCGAAGAAATGCGCGGGATTCCGCATCATCTTTTGGATTATGTCGCGCCTGAAATAAATTATACGGCGTCAGATTGGGCAGCAGACGCAACTAAAAAGATTAGCGAGATCGAATCGCGCGGCAACATTCCGATTTTGGTTGGAGGAACAGGCTTTTATCTCCGCGCTTTGCGCCAGCCTTTTTTTGAAGGTCCGAAAACTGATCTAAATTTGCGCGAAAGATTAAACCGAATCCGAGAGAAAAAAGGCGCTGAACATTTGCATCGAATCTTACAAAAAGTTGATAAAATTTCTGCTAAAAAACTCCCGCCACGCGATTATGTCCGCTCAATGCGCGCACTTGAAGTTTTTTTTCAGACCGGAAATCGTCTATCCGAATTACAACCCAAACGTGTCGAACCACCAGAATTTGCCGAAAGAATCAAGATTTTTGTGCTCAATCCGGATCGGGATTTACTCTATCAACGAATAAATGAACGAGCCGAAAAACATTTCGCCAACGGATTAGTCGAAGAAGTGAAACTTTTACGTGAAAAGGGCGTAAAAGATGATACTAATGCGCTTGGAGCACACGGTTATAGGCGGGTTTGCGAATATTTGCGGGGCGAAAGGTCGCTCGAAAGTGCGATTGAACAAACCAAATTGGATGTTCGGCATTATGCTAAACGTCAATTAACCTGGTTCCGGCGCGAGGAAAATGTAAAATGGCTGGATGGCTTTGGGGATGACGGAGCCATTCAGGAAATGCTCTTTAAAATATTGAATTTATAGATATTTGTAATTTTTTCTTGTCTGTAAATTTAAATCTGATATAATTTATTGGAGCAACTTAAATTTAAGAAAATAAACGAGAAACTGCAATGGAAAAATCTTCTGCCCAAAATATACAAGACGCTTTTTTGAACACGGCGCGTCGGGAAAAGCAAACCATCATTGTTCATCTTTTACACGGCTCGACTCTAAGCGGCAGAATTAAAAGTTTTGACAAATTTTCAGTTTTGCTCGACGTCACCGGACAAGATTTTTTAGTTTTCAAACACGCAATTTCAACTATTGCCATTGAAAGAAAGAAACATAGCTCAGAGTAAAAGTATTGCGCGGAAAATTCATAACTCTTGAAGGTATTGACGGAAGCGGCAAATCAACACAGTTGCGTTTGCTCGCTGATGATTTGCGTTTTCGGGGATATAATGTTTTGACCACCCAACAACCCGGCGGAACCCCGCTTGGTCGCCGATTGCGTGAAGCATTTCTCGAAACTGATGAAAATGTTGCGCCAATGGCAGAATTATTGCTTTTTGCGGCTGATCGCGCTCAACACGTTGAATTCCTAATCAAACCTGCTCTTCAAGAAGGCAAAATTGTTTTATCGGATCGTTACGCGGATGCAACTGTCGCTTATCAAGGCGCAGGTCGCGGATTTTCTCCAACAACTATCAAACAAGTCGTTAAACTTGCCACGGACGGATTAAAGCCCGATTTAACTCTTTTTTTTGATTTGCCGGTTGGTCTTGCACTCCAACGAACTAATAAACGGGATGAAATGGGCGAATTAAAAAATCGTTTGGATAAGGAGAATTCGGAGTTTTATGAACGAGTCCGCCGAGCCTATCTTGAAATTATTGACAAAGATCCTAAACGCTTTCGAATTATTGATGCAACACTTTCGGTTCAGGAAATCCACGCCCAAGCCTTAGAGGTGTTGACTGATTTTTTGAAAAAATAATGTTCAACAAACTCGTCGGAAACGATCAAATTAAAAATATTTTTCAGCGTTTACTGCAATCCGGGCGATTGCCTAATTCGCTTCTTTTCACAGGAAAGAATGGAATTGGCAAAAAACTATTTGCTTTTGAATTAGCCAAAGCTTTTGCCTGTCAAACTCCGAAAAATAGCGAGGCTTGTGATAATTGTCCCGCTTGTTTGCGGGCAGATAAATTTAATATTCCGACAAATGCCGAAAAAAGTGATGAATTCAAGAAAGTTTTTTTCAGCGAACATTCCGATATTGGAATGGTCACAGCTTACAAAAACAATATTTTGATTGATGCAATTCGCTCATTAGAAGTCGAATCAAACTTTCGCCCATACGAAGCCAAAGCGCGTTTTTTCATCATTGATGGGGCAGATAAAATGAATGATGCGGCGGCAAATGCTCTGTTAAAAACCCTCGAAGAGCCCTCCATAACTTCGCATATTTTTCTGATTACTTCCCGCCCAAATTCGCTATTCCAAACAATTCGGTCTCGTTGTCAAACAGTTCGGTTTGCTCCGATTGAGCCTTTTGAGATCGAAAATCACCTCTTAAGCACCAAAAACTTTGCACCGGATGATGCGAAACTTTTATCAAAATTAGCAGATGGAAGTATCGGACGCGCACTAAATTTAGATTTGGACAAATTCCGCGAACGACGCGAAACCATGGTCAAAACTCTGGAAAGTTTGATCGCCAAACAGAATCTGGCGCCGCTCTTGCGAACTGCCGAAGAAATGAACGATGCTAAAAATAAAGAGTCTTACGGCGAGTATTTAGAAATTTTGCAAACCTTAACTCACGATGTTTGGACACTTTGTTACGACCCTATTTCTGATAAAATCAATAATGCCGATCTAATTTTGCAGCTCAAAAAATTAGCCCAAAATGCTGATAAACAACGGCTTGCCGATTGGTTGAGACAGATTGAAATTTTGCAGGAAAACTTCAGCATTAATTTGAATAAAAAAATTGCAACCGATGCACTTTTTTTGAAAATGGCAACTGGCAAAGGAAATTAAAACGTTTTAATTATTTCGCCGACTTTTTGCAAAGCCCTCCCAAAAGTTTCGATTCCGTGTCCGACATTTTCAAAAACTACAGATTCCTTTAACAATTTTATTTTCTCTTTCGCATTTTTTAACGAATTCTGATACGGAAAAAGTAAATCCTTATCGCCAACCAACAAATAAGTTTCAGACGAGACTTTTCTTAATTCTTCGCCCATATCGTAGGGTTTTTGAGTGTTATCTTTGTAGTGTGTCAGCGCAAATAATTCGTAATCTATCAATAATTTCTCGGCAGCTTCGCTTAATTGATGATGGGGTTTGCAAAAGATGGCGGCATCTAAAAATTTGGCGATATTTTTTTCTTTTGGCAACAGGATCGGAAGTAAATTGTAATAAAGATTTTTTGGCGAAAGCGAAAATGACTGCAAACAACCGGGATTTAACAAAAAGGCGGCTTTAATTTTTTCGGGTGCCACAATACTTAATTTCAAACAGATCAGTCCGCCAAATGATGCGCCCGCCACAAAGGCACTTTTCAAATTGAGTTTTTCAAACACTTCTGCCGCCCATTCCCCATATCCTAACGATTTAATGTCAGGTGAGTTTCCATCGCTCAAATTTGGCAGCCCGTTTGTTTCAACCAGATAAATGCGGTATTTTCCCTTCAGATTCTCAAGATTATTGTCAAAATCCCAAATCAAGGCCGTAGTTCTTGCGCCCGGAAAAATCACTAGGGTTTCCAGATTTTCGTCCTCTGTATTTAGTCCGTAAATCTGAGTTGTGCCCAGAGTAGTTTCAATTTGGATCGAATCATAATTTTTGCCGTTTACTCGTTCTAATTTGTCTACCCAATTTTGGAAAATCTGCTTATCTTCGGCTTCATTTTTGAAATAGGATCTGTTTTTTATGTTCATCATTTTATTATAAAAAAAAAGGTTGCCAAAATGACAACCCAAACGGTTTGAGCTTTCGCTTTCCCGCAACTATAAAGCAAACATCGGAGTAGAAAAAATAAAAGAATTCACTTTAACTAAATCAGGAGCAACAAAATGTGCTCTGGCTTCGGGCGAGAACAAAAGTTCCCGGCTATAAATCTCAAGCGGCAATTTGGAATTATTGCAAACTTCAAGCAATTTATTGGCTAGAACTGCTAAGCTTTTTTCATCTTGGTTATCATCCACAAATTTTGCTACCGTTTCCAGCCAAAATACGGTTATTGTTTCGTGATAACCGCTTGATTCGGTATTTGGTGTGCCATGTGAATCATTCAACCAATAGATCCCATCCCGCATTAGATTTTTTGCCACCCCAAACGGGTGGTGAAAACAATAATATAATCCAACGGTCAAATGTGCCGCGTGTGTCCAATCGGTTTTTGATAATGTGCGTTCTTCAAACGATTTTACTAATAAATTAATTTCGTCGTCTTTTGTATAAATGTTCATATAAAAATTAAAAATATAATATAAATTTACCGATATGACTTTCGGCGTATTTTGATACTACGAAATTAATTAGTGCTGTGTCACTACCCATTTAGGTAGATAAAATCTAAAAAGTTAAATTTGACTGAAAGTTGTTTCCGCTCCGTTAAGTGAAATCAGTCGGGCTGAGTTCACAAATAAATAAAATCTGTCTAGATCAGGGGGAAGATGTTGTCGGCGGGCGGCAGGAGAATTTATTAACTCTTTGCTGTAATACTGCAAAGGAAGTTTTTCATCCCCATAGAAATTTATTAGTTGATTGGCTTGTTCGGCAAGTCCGAAACATTTATTTGTTTCAACAAATTGCTTGGTAGTCAACATCCAAAAGACTGTCAGCGTCTCGTTATAACCTTTAGCAACAGTATTTTCAATCCCGTAAGCCTCATCCAGTCTGGAAAGACCTTCCCGCATCAGGTTGATGGCTTTTCCAAACGGAAAACGCAAACAATAATAAAGTCCAATAGTTAATTGTTTGGGATGCGTCCAGTCTTTTTTTAGAATCGCACGCGCCTCAAATGCTTTAACTAGTTTGATTACTTCCTCTGTTGTTTTATAAATCATCGCTAATTCCTCCGCCATAGATCATCAAAAATCCGACATTGTAGAATTTAGCAATAATTTATCCTTTTTTACATACCCAAATGGGTAGTAAAAGAAGAATGAAAGTTGCAGGAAAAACTATGAAAAATCAGTTTCAAATCACAAAATCAAACCAATCGGTTTTGCAAAGCTTTGGCTACTGCTTCTGATTTTGAATGAACCTGCAATTTTTCGTAAATGTGGCGCATATGAAATTTGATGGTGTTATAGCTGACACGTAATTCTTCGGCCGCAGTCGTATAGTTATGACCTTCGACCAATAGTTTCAAGAGTCGGGCTTCGTGCGGAGTCAAATCATATTCAACTTTTTCCGGCGGACGAACTTCGCGGAAAAGTTTGATAACACGCATTGCAACTTCGGGTGACATCGGCGCACCTCCCGAAACAGCTTCCCGGATATTTTCTAAGATTTTGGCGGGAGAGGTCCGTTTCAAAAGATAACCGCTGGCACCGGCGCAAATTGCGTCAAAAATCCGTTCGTCATCCTCATAAACCGTCAGCATCAGAATCGTCATATTCGGATATTTTTCCTTGAGAATTTTAATGCCTTCGATTCCGGTCATTCCGGGTAAACCAATGTCAGAAAGCAAAACATCCGGCAGATTATGTTTAATTTGCGGTATCGCGTCTTCCATTGAACGATAACTGCCCGTGCAGGTAAAACCATCGGTAAAATTTATCAACGTCACTAATCCTTCGCGGATGTCGCGCATATCTTCGACGATGGCTGTTTTAATAATTTCGGCTGTTTTGGTTTCCATTTTTTTGTTGTTTCAAGATTAAACTGATAAAACTTTTAAGTCACCACCCGCTTGGGTAGCAGGTTCGATTTATGGCGGTGAATCGAAGTCTGACAACTAAAAAGTTTTGTTTGGAATTTGAGTTTGTCCGATTTCCATTGGTAATTTCAATTCAATAGTGGTTCCTTTTCCGATTGCAGAAAAAACTTCTAATTCCCCATTCATTTCCTCGGCTCGTTTTTTTATACTTAAAATCCCGTTTTTTCCCATCGAAATTGAGGAAAGACTATTTTCATAAACCTTTTCTGATTCAAAGCCTTTGCCATCATCCACTATTTTCAGAATCAAATCTTCATCTGAAATCTGTAAAATTATTTCAACATGTTTGGCTTGGGAATGTTTGACGATGTTATTAATTGATTCTTTGAAAATCAGAAAAACCTCGCGGCGTAAATTGGATTTAACTACAATTTCCTGATCAACTTCGGTGGAATTAAAATGAAAAATAATTCCCTTGGCTGACAGAGAATCACTGGCAAATCTTCTCATCCTTTGGGTCAGATCAGATAAATGATCCTTGGTTGGGTTAATTGACCAGACTATATCACTCATCGTTCCCACTAATTCATTGGAAACATTGGTGATTTTAGTCAAAGATTCAGTCGCCCCATTTCCCTTACTTTGCGCTTGAGCAACTTCGGATAAAATGGCGATTTGGGTCAGACTTGCCCCAATATCATCGTGAAGATCAGTGGCAATTCGTGAACGCACCCGCTC
>DAORIL010000365.1:0-6766 GCA_035438525.1 Pyrinomonadaceae bacterium | reverse complement strand
TGATTTTGTATGGCGAAGATAGATTTACGCCGGCTAAAAAAGTTGCACTTGCTCTCGCGCATCTGATTCGCACGCAATACGCAGGAGATTCGCTGAAAATTGTCCTTTTTCACGATGATGCCGAAGAATTACCGATTGCAAAATTAGCCACGACACAAGTTGGACCATATCACACCAACACCGCCGAAGGTTTGAAGCTCGCACGAAGGATTTTAACCGCCCAACGCAAAGATATGAAGCAAATCGTGATGATTACGGACGGCAAACCGACTGCCGCCTTTATTGATTCGGGTAATCCATCGTATCTCAATTACCGCCGTTATTCCCAAGTTCAAACTGATAAACGCCTCTTGTATAAAAACTCAATGGGTAACGATCCGTTCGTAATGGCGGAAACGATGAAAGAAGTCCAAGCTTGCCGCAAAAGCGGAATTCAGATCAATACTTTTATGCTGGCCAGCGATCATTATTTAGTTGATTTTGTTAAAAAAATGACCGCGATGACCAACGGTAAAGCATATTTTGCCAATCCAAGTAATTTGAGCGAATTTGTATTGATGGATTTTTTAAAACGGCGAACGAGTCGAGTAAAATAAATTAAATTATGAAAAATCTTGTAGCATTTTTAGCAATTTTACTTTTTGCATTCTCAATAAATGCCCAAACTTCTGAATTGATTCTAGAAAAAGGTGTTCCTGCACATAAGGGAATTGACGGAGTTTATGCCAAATTTAGTGAAGCCTATCGAACGCTAAATGTCGAAATTGTCGCAAATCTGTATTCTGCAGATGCCAAATATTTACCACCCGAAAATAATATTCTGAATGGTAAGGATGAAATACGTCCAAATTTTCAAAGTTTTTTTGATTATGTTAAAAGTCGCGGTGAAAATATGACGATCTCATTTCATATTTTTCAGCGAAAAGTCACTAAAGAAATAGGTTATGATGTCGGGATTTATACAATTCAAACTTTCAAAGACGGCAAAAAAATTGGTGAAGGCAAAGGAAAATTTGTTGTCGTTGCCGTAAAAAACGGTCAAACTTGGCAATTTCAAGTTGATGGATATAGTGGACTAAAACCTGATAAGAAAGATTAGAATCTATCTATAACCATCACGCCTGTTCCGTTAAAACTATTCATATTAACTAATTCTTCGATGGATTCCTCGAGCGAAATTGTTTTACCAATCAGTTTTTCGGGCTTTAATTTTCCTTGTCGAATCATTTCCAACATTTCAGGATATTTATAAGCTTGCATTCCGTGACTTCCTATTATTTCGAGCTCGTTGGCAATCACTAAACCCATCGGAATTGAGGTGTTGCGATATTCAGCTTCCATAATTCCGACTTGAATATGCTTTCCTCGTTTACGGAGATTTGCGATTGAATTAAAACAGGTTACAGGATTTCCGAGCGCATCGAGCGAAACATTTGCGCCGCCTTTGGTGATTTCTTTAACTGCTTCGATGGTATCGTCAACATTTTTAGAGTTGACCGTTGCAACTGCCCCGATTGTTCTGGCAAAATCCAATTTGTCGTCGGCAATATCAATCGCTACGACATTTGCGCCGAGTGCATTAGCAATCATAATTGCCGACAAACCGACTCCGCCGCAGCCGTGAACTGCCACCCATTCTCCGCCTTTAACTTTTCCTTGTTCGACCACCGCCCGAAATGAGGTTATAAAACGACAGCCAAGCGAAGAAGCCGTGACAAAATCAATTTCGTCAGGTAATTGCACCAGATTTGTATCAGCGTATTCAATCGCCACATATTCGGCAAATGATCCCCAATGTGTAAAACCGGGTTGGAACTGAAAATCGCAAACTTGCTGATTACCGGAAGCGCATTGTCCGCAGCTTCCGCAACCGCCAACAAACGGCAAAGTTACTCTGTCACCAATTTTCCAATTTTTAACATTGCTGCCCGCTTCTACGACAACGCCGGCGAGTTCGTGACCGGGAACGTGCGGAAGCTTGACATCCGAATCGTTTCCCATCCAACCGTGCCAATCGCTCCGGCAAATTCCAGTTGCTTCAACCTTTAAGACTACACCTGTTTTAGTTGGAATTGGGTCTGCAACTTGTTGTAAATAGGGTTGTTGTCTAAATTCTTGATAGACTACGGCTTTCATTAATATTTTTTCCTTTTATTTCTTTCCAAGATGATGGTTAAAGCAAGTGTTTTTTCATTGAGCAGATTAGTAAGTTTAGCCTTTTCCGGTTCAATTCTGCAAACTTTGATTTGTTCTCTCAACTGTCCGATTTCTTTCAATAGGTCAACTTCTTCGGGGACAAATTTATTGGATTTGAGCAATGCCTGTCCAACCCGAATATCTTCAGGCGTAGCAAAATAATCGTCCAAATTGATCGGTTTTCCTGCGCCTTCGAGATTATCAAACTCACCATTAGCAATGGCTTCCTGAATTTTCTCTTCAATGATTTTTTCGAGCGACATTGATTAGAAAATAGTTAAAAATCGAACAAAAAGCAATTTACCTCCGAAAATATGTTATAAATATCTTCATCCAAAATGTGTAGCAATCCCTTTTGCCGAAGTTTAAGTTTTCTGACAATATTGATTTTTATCGTCAGTTGCTTTTCTGCATTAGCCCAGTCACAGGAATACGGTTTCGACATTTGGACAACTGCGAACGGTTTGCCGCAAAACACAGTGACAGGCGTAGTGCAAACTCCTGACGGATATTTGTGGGTTTCGACATTTGACGGGTTAGCCCGATTTGACGGTGTGAAATTCACGATTTTCGACAAAGGGAACACGAAAGGAATTCTCAATAATCGTTTTTCGGGTCTTTTTGTTGATAAAGAAGGTGTAATTTGGGCAACTACTGAAAACGGCGTAATAACTGTTTATCGAAACGGAGTATTTTCTTCGCATCAATCTCCCGAAACAACAAGCAGTTCGGTCAAAATTATTTCCGATGTAACCGGCGAAGCTCTTATCGAAACAAGTAAAGAGTATTACTATTTGAAAGAAGACAATTTTATTCCGGCGGCAGAGAAAAAAGAGCCAAACGTCAAACAAATTTATGGCACAAAATCGGGGGCAAAATGGATATTTCGGGCAGACGGAGCTTCACGCCTGAAGGATGGGCAAACGACAAATTACTCTCTTACTTTACCGAATGAATATTTGAATCCGAACGCAAATTTTCAGTATTTAGAAGATTCACAGGGAGCATTATGGTTGACAACCAAAGATAAAATTTACCGTCTGGCGAATGAAAAAGTCACAGTTTTTACTCAAAATGAAATCCCGGCTTTAAGTAAATTAAGCCCTTTTTTAATCTTGGATGACAGGGAGGGAAATGTTTGGTTCATTTTTGGAAATTCCGACACTACACAAAATTTAGATTGGCAATTTGTAAGTTATAAGGATGAAAAATTTACTACTTATAATCTCGGCAAATTGTTAAACGCGGGTCAAGGAATTACTGACCGTGAAGGCAATTTTTGGTTGGCAACTACTGCGGGATTGCGGCGTTTGCGACCTCAACTCATTTCAACTTTATCAGTTAATGATGGTTTAGTTAGCAATGAAGTTTATCCGTTACTGCAAACGACCAAAGGTGATATTTTCATCGGCACGGTTCAAGGCGTAAATCGTTACTCAGACGGAAAAATTACGAATTTAGGACTTAAATACTCAGCCGATTTCCCTTTTCCTCTTTATATGCGTGGTTTGTGGGAAGATCAGCAGAGACGAGTTTGGCTCGGCTTTCAGGGCGAAGGCGGTTTCGGGCGGTTTGAAGAACCTTCGTCTATCAAAAAAATCGGGCAAAATTCCCTGCCAAACGGGGTAACGGATTTTACTTCTGACCGCGAAGGCAATATTTGGATTGCAACCGAAGAAGGTTTATTCAAATACAGAGACGACAAGGAACTTGCCTATTACACAATCAAAGACGGATTACAAAACGACAAAATAATCACCCTTCATTTTGACCAAAAAGATAATCTTTGGCTCGGAACTTTTGACGGCTTATCGCAATTCAAAGACGGTAAGTTTATTAGTTACAATGATGCACTGAATAGTCCGAAAGGGTTTGTGCGGGCAATTTATGAAGATGCGGACGGCGTTTTGTGGTTCGGCACTTACGGTGATGGTTTGGTTCGTTATAAAGACGGCAAGTTTTTTAATTATCGCGTCGAAAATGGACTTTTTAATAATGGCGTTTTTGCCATTTTGGAAGATGATCGCAGTAACTTTTGGATGTCGAGTAATCGCGGCATTCATCGCGTCAGCAAGCAGGAATTGAACGATTTTGCGGATGGTAAAATTCCCAAACTAAATAGCGTCTCCTATGACGAAAAAGACGGAATGCTTAATGCCGAGTGTAACGGTGGCAGAATTCCGGCGGCGATCAAAGCCAAAGACGGAAAACTCTGGTTTGCGACCATGGGCGGTGTTGCGATTGTTGATCCTGATGCGGAAAAAGTAAATCCGAATCCGCCGAATGTTATTATCGAAAATATTTCGATTGATAGAAAAGCTGTTGATTTAACTGCATCGCCGAAAGAAATTGAATTAAAACCGGGGCAGACAAATGTCGCCATTGAATACACGGGGTTGAGCCTAATTAAATCGGAGCAGATAAAGTTCCGTTACAAACTCGAGGGGCTCGAATCAAATTGGATTGAAGCAGACACAAAGCGAACCGTTGATTATTCATATCTGCCGGCAGGAACTTATACTTTTCGCTTAATTGCCGCCAATGCTAATGGCGTTTGGAACAATGAAGGGACGGCGATAAAGATCATCGTTCGTCCGTATTTTTATCAAACATGGTGGTTTTATCTTTTATTATCTCTGGTAGTTGCACTAATAATAGGAGTGATCTATCAGAATCGTATTTCGTATTTGAGAAATATTGCTGAAACAAAAACCAAGTTTTCACAGCAATTAATTGAGTCTCAAGAAGCCGAAAGAAAACGGATTGCCGCTGAATTACACGATGGTTTGGGGCAAAATCTGGTCGTTATTAAAAATCGGGCGATGCTTGCTATCAAAAAGGGGGATGACAAAGAGCGTGTAGCAAAAGAACTAGATAATATTTCCGAAACAGTTACACAAGCCTTGGAAGAAGTGCGCGAAATAACTAACAATCTGCGTCCGCAACTACTTGATAGAATAGGTTTAACTAAAGCGATAAACTCAATGCTCAAAAAAGTTTCAGGCGTAATAGAAATAGAAAGTGAGATTGATAATATCGATAGAGTTTTCAACGAAATTGGAGAAATCAGTATCTATCGAATCATTCAGGAATCGCTCAATAATGTCATCAAACATTCAGGGGCAACCAAAGTTTCAGTTAAAATAAAAAGGACAGAAAATAATATTCTATTGATAATTGAAGATAATGGAAAAGGATTTGATTTAGAAAATGTCAATTTAAACGGTAGCGGTCTTGGGTTGGTTGGGCTGAAGGAACGAAGCCAATTGTTAAACGGTGAATTGCAGATTAATTCCGAAATAAGAAAAGGCACGACTATCGAAGTCAAAATTCATATCCCAAAATAATTATGGAAAATATCACGATCATCATTGCTGACGACCATCCGATTGTGCGGAAAGGTTTGCGGGAAACAATCGAAGAAGAAAGTGATTTTATTATTTTGGCTGAGGTTGGAAACGGAAAAGAAGCCATCGAAGCTATTGAAAAAATTAGTCCAACCGTCACTATTCTGGATATTGATATGCCGATTATGAACGGCTTTGACGTTGTTCGTGCAATCACTACAAAAAAGCTAAAAACCGAAATCATTTTTATGACAATGCATCGCGACGAGGATTTATTCAACGAAGCAATTGACCTCGGCGCAAAAGGTTTTGTTCTCAAAGATAGTGCATTGAGCGATATTGTCGAATGTATCAGAGCCGTTGCAGCGAGCGAACATTACACCAGCCACGCCTTAACTTCGTATCTTATCAACCGCAGCCGTCGGGCAATTAATCTGACCGAAAAACAACCGTCCATTAATGATCTGACTCCAGCCGAACGCAAGGTTCTAAAACTGATTGCCGAAAATCTGACCAGTAAAGAAATCGGGGAACAACTTTTTGTCAGTTTGCGAACAGTCGAAAAACACCGCGAAAACATCTGCCAAAAACTCAATTTGCAAGGCAGTCATTCGCTATTTAAGTTTGCTATTTCTAATAAATCAAAATTGCTCTGATCATCCAACCCGCAATCCTAAACTTCAAATAGAAAAATACGTAGTTCTGCGTATGCAAAATGCGTAGAACCAAGAATGTTCTTTTTTTTCAAAAAGCTTTACCTTACACAACAAATCTAATAGATCGAATAAAACCGAAACTAATAATTTTAAAAGGAGTGAAAAATGGCACGAATAAAATTGGGGGCTGCCGGAGGGGCAGAATATGAGGATGATCCATCCCAGGTTAGGTTAAGTTTGCATGATTTAAGTAATGCCCAGGATTATCTTAAGGCAAATCCGGGACAGTGGTTTTATGGTGTAGTTAATACTTTGACCGGATTTATTTATTTGGTGCCGGGCGATGTTCACGACGATCCTGCCAACCAGGCGCAGCAAAACAAACGAATGCTTAATACCTATGCTTCCAAACCGGACGTGCCGGAAGGCGGTTGGATGAGTCTTTCCGGTGCCGAAAGTCAAAATGGAATCGGTTCGGTTCCCACCGGACATAATGCCGTGGCTCGCAGATACGCACTTAATACGGGTGAATGTCTGGGATTTAGGGTTATCAAAACGACCGATTCA
>DAORIL010000364.1:0-6783 GCA_035438525.1 Pyrinomonadaceae bacterium | reverse complement strand
ATTTTTGTTAATTTTTTTACTGAGATTTGCTGTAAATTTAATTTAATTGCTCTTAAATGTAGAATTTATATTTTCTGAGAATATTGATAAGCAAGTGCTATTCCACGCTTTTATTTTCTGAAAAGAATTGCGGAAATTCGGTATTTAAATATTTAATTCTGCTTAAAATTTTAAACTTCGGCAAATTCTCTAACTATCGCAGATGCCATTTCAAAAAACTGACGATTTTATAACCGTCGATGTATTTCCAGGGCGATTCGCCGAGCGTGTAATGTCCGCACGGAAGCGCGGTTTTGCTGTGTTTGATTTTGTGCTGACGTAATTCGTTGATGGTATTGCGCGAGAGTTCAATCGGAAAACTTAAATCGTAGAGCGTGTAAATATATTTTTGTGAGCGCGGTTTTTGTGCCGCAAGTTTTTTCATATAACTCGCGGGTGAGATTTGCGACCAATATTGGCGTAATTCTTCCAAAGTTATTTCTTTTTCCAAACTTTCGCGGACGTGATGAGTCGTTAGACCTTTCCAGACGACATCCGCCACATAATTTGAAACGTGATTAAAAACTGCGCCGTCAATTTGCAAATCGTGGACAAACGCCAAAAATCCGATACACGAACCGACACTTGTCCCAACTAATCCGATTTTTTCGTAACCTTGATTTTTTAGCCATTGAACAGATGCTTTTGTATCCAGAACCGCTTGTTTAATGCTTTCCAGCGTTAATCCGATATTGGGAGCTACTAGATAATCTGCCCGTTCCAGATGCGGCGGATTCCGTTCTTCGTGATACGGCAAAGTCAGGCGAAGTGCCGAAACTCCAACCTTATTAAACAATCTTGCCAACGCAAAATAAGTTTCCGGTTTCGCGTTCCAATGCGGCAAAATCACGACTGCCGCCTTTTTATTTTTCGCGTAAGGGAAGAATTTAGCGCGGACGAGATTATTTTCAGCCCACTTTGTCGTGACTGCGCTTTGCCAGGTCAAATCTGTGTCGCGGACTTCAAAATCAATTTCGGTTGATAATTCAAAAAAACTGTCGCTTTCCGCCACCACCTTTTTTGACAGATCATAAAAAAATTGGCGCGGATTATCGCCGGTATAATTTTTCTCAACGAATTCCGTTCCCCATTCAAAAGGACGCACAACACGGTTACTGTCTTGACCAATAAAAAAGCGTTCCCGATTGTGCATATAGCGTTTGAGCATAAATTCTATGGTAAGAAAAAATTTGAAAAGTTTAAAAGCGCAAAAGTAAAAAAGTTTTCCACATTACTTGACAACTTCACACGAAATTCTTGGGTGTAAATCGTGCGAGTTTCGGTGTGCAGACTTTTGATGACAGAGCGTTGAAAATTCTCGCACGCGGACACGATGCGAATGATGCGCGAACGACTTTTGAAATTTTACGCAAAGCGGATTTTGATAATATTTCGTTTGATTTGATTGCGGGTTTGCCAAATCAGACTTTGCAAAATTGGGAAGATAACCTGAATCAAGCCTTAGATTTACAGCCTGAGCATCTTTCGCTCTACTTACTTGAAATTCACGAAGCAACGCCGCTCGCAGAGCAAATTCGCTCCAAACGCCAACCTGCGCCGGATGAGGATTTAGCAGCGGAAATGTATGAATTGATGCTCGGAAAAATCGCAAAATCAAGTTATGAACAATACGAAATTTCCAATTTTGCGAAACCGAATTTTGAGTCGCGTCACAATTCAAAATATTGGTTGTGCGAACCTGTCTTTGCCTTTGGAGTTTCAGCGCATTCGTTTGACGGCAAAAGTCGTTGGTCAAACGAGCGTGACACCAATAAATATGTGCAGTTAATCGAAAACGGCAAATCTCCGATTGTCGAAACAAATAATCTCAATTCATCGCAAGTCGCGGGCGAATTTGCGTTCCTTAGATTAAGACTGACGAAAGGCTTAAATCTAACCGAATACAAAGCGCATTTCAGCATAGATTTACAAGCCAAATACGCGGACGATTTGGAAAATCTCGAAGCGGCGGAACTAATCAAATTTGAAAATAATCATCTGAAATTAACCGAAAAAGGAATGGTTTATTCAAATGAAGTTTTTGCGGTCTTTATCTGAAAAAATCATGTTCAAACTTGCACAATTATTGATTATCGCAATTTCACTTTACGGCTCAATTTTTGCTCAGACAGCGGAAATTGAATCATTAAAAATTCGTGAAGTTGACTTAAAAGGCTGTATCCAAACTATTTTCAACAAACAATTTATCATCACAACCGAAGCCGATTATCTGAAAATAATTCGCAATGATGCAAGTCGTGACTATTGCCTGAAAAATGTCGAAAAGATTGATTTCGGGAAAGAAAGTTTGCTCGGTCTTGAGATAAATTCCGGTTATTGTCGCCGTCCGGTTGGTCTGGAATTCCAAGTTCTGAAAGACAATAAATCAAAAGAATATCAGTTCAATATCAACTACGCCGATCCGAAAGGTGCTCTCTGTCGTGCCTTGAGTCAATACGATTTATGGGTTGTGACCCCGAAAATCCCAGAAAATTACACGGTAAAATTTAATGCCGAACCCAAAAAGCAAACAAAATGAAGATTTAAGCACTTTCCGTAGGTTCAAGTTTTTTATCATTTCGCAATTTAATTAGTGCCGTAATTATCAAGAAAATTGCCAACGAGACCAATGCAACGGACGCAATTCCATTAAACATTTTGACATCAACTCCCGTCGAAGCCTGAAAGTTTCCAATTGCAAGTTTAGTCAACGCCCACAGCGTAATCGTCAGCACAAACAACATCGGCAACAGCGTAAAGGCAATTCGCTGTCGTGCTTGGTAAAGCCACGCCGTAATTGAAAGCAACGTCAATCCCGCCAACAATTGATTTGATGCGCCGAACAGCGTCCAAAAGTCCAAATACGAACCCGATTTCGCGTAAAATGCCATATACAAAGGAATTGCAACTGTGGCAAGTGTTGCAATAACCGCCCCGATCCGACTTCTGATTCCCGTCAATTCTTGAATCAAATACCGTCCTAATCGCATTGAAACATCCAGCGTATCAAAAACAAAGGTTGAAAATGCCATTGCGCCAAAGGTAATCGCAAACGGCAAATTGTCTTTGCCAATCAAAATCGTTAAAAATTCGCCGATGCCATTGCCGTAGATTTTTCCTGCTGACAATGCTTTTCCGTCTGCGCCTGTAATCATTGCATTTGTGGCAATCATTATCGTTACGAGCGCAATAAATGCTACAAAACCTTCTGCCAGCATTGCGCCGTAACCAACCGGATGCGTATGGGTTTCTTTGTCAATTTGCTTGGAAGTTGTCCCCGAACAAACAAGCCCGTGAAAACCCGAACACGCTCCGCACGCGATTGTGACAAACAAAAAAGGAAACATCGTTCCTGTCATTCCGCCAATATCAAATGATTTAAAAGCAGGTTGCTGAATCTCGTAATTGCCAAAGAACACACCAATTACACCGACTGCAATCGCCGTATAAAGCACAAACCCACCCAAATATCCACGCGGTTGCAACAACGCCCAAACCGGAACAACCGAACCAACCACGCAATAAGCTAAAATCAAAACCGCCCACTGCTGATGCGTCAAAATAAAGATATTTGAATAATGCGTTCCCAACCACGCCAATACAAAAACCGCCGGAACAAAAATTATTGTCGTCAACCAAAGCGGCGGCTTCAAAAATCTATCAACCAATCCGAGCAAAATTGATAATCCCAAATAAGTAATGCTCGCAAAAGCTACTGCACCACCCGGGTTGAATTTGGTTTCACCCGCCAGAACATCGTCCCCCGAAACAAATGTTCCGGCAGTAATATCGGTGAACGCGATAATCACATAAACCAAAGCAATCCAAATAAATGCGGTCATTGCCTTGCCTGCACTTCCGCCTAATTTTTCTTTTGTAATTTCCGCAATCGAGGTCGCGCCGTGCCGAACCGATGAAGTCAAAGTCGAAAAATCGTGAACTGCGCCGATTAAAACCACGCCTAACGCAATCCAAATCAAACACGGCAACCAGCCAAACGATTGGCAAGCAATAATCGGTCCTGCAATTGGTCCCGCTGCCGCAATCGCCGAAAAATGTTGCCCAAACAGATAAAAAGGTTTAGTCGGCACAAAATCTTCGCCATCATTGACTTTGTTCGCCGGAGTTTCCGCCGTGGCATCAAGATTAAACTGTTTTGCAATCCACTTTCCATACGCAAAATAGCCGAAAACGAGCCAAAATAGAAAGACGATTGCCAAAAGGGTCAGCATATTAAATTTTTCTCCGAAATTTGATTTGGAAAGATTAAAAGTGAAACAAATTTACGTCAAATTTTGGAATAGAGCAAATAAAATATGGATTCTTTAACTTCTGAGCGTTCTCTTATCCAATAAATTCTCAATTTGCGTAGATTGGAAACGAGTGTTGTGAGTTACAACGATTTTCTTATCTGATAAACTGATAAGTTATAGGTTTATGAGCGTTTTAGAAAAAATCCGTCAATTACTTTTGGACGGACATTATCTCTATACTTTACACATCTACGAGAAACTTGAAGAAATTAACCAACTTCGAGGTTTGCAATTGACGACTGATGATGTTGACGAAACCATTTTGAACGGTCAAATCCTTGATATTTTGGACAATGATGAGCGGGGACAAAGATATGTCATCGAAGGTTTAGCTTGTGATAATAATACTGTTTTAGAAATTGTTTGCCGAATCGAAGGAAATTTGATTATAATTACGGTATATGAGCCTTATTTTTAGGGCAAACACTATGAGCAAAGCCAAACACATCCATTGTGATAAATGCAGCACAATGACCGAAACGAAAATGATGACCCGAAAAATTCCGCGTTTGGGTAAGATGTATGAGATTACTTTTAACGGGGAAGTTTGTCCAAATTGTGACAACGCCTACATTCCGGGCAAATTCGTTCAAGAGTTTGAAAAGTCTCTGAAAAAGAAAGAATTAATTGCGGCTTAGACAATCTACTTTCCATACCTCAGTTGTGAATTACGACGATTTTCTTATCTGCTAAACTACTTTCAACACCAATTCAGGAGTTTCAAATTCAATGCCGACAAGCCGATTTTTTATAATCGTAATCTTTATTTTTGCTTTTACTTTCAACGTCTTTCCGCAAGACTTAAAATCCCGCGCCGAATTAACCAATTTTGAAGAAACAAGCCGCTACGATGATGTGATTCAATTTATGACCGAATTGCAAAAACGCAGTCCGCTGATTCGCGTCGAGAGTTTTGGCGAAACGGTTGAAAAACGCAAAATGCCGTTGATGATTCTTTCCGATTCGGGAATCTCCACCCCAAGCGAAGCCAAAGCAGCCGGAAAACCGATAATCTTCATAATGGGAAATATCCACGCCGGAGAAGTTGAAGGAAAAGAAGCCGTTCAACATCTTGCCAGAAGGATTTTGTTTGGCGATTTAAAACCGCTTTTGTCAAAACTAACTATTCTACTTGCACCAATTTACAACGCGGACGGAAACGAAAAATTTGACTTGAATAATCGCACCGCGCAATACGGACCGATTGGCGGAGTTGGTGTCCGCGAAAATTCGCAAAAGTTTGATTTGAACCGCGATTATATGAAACTTGATTCGCCCGAAGCACAAAGTCTGGTCAATCTTTTTAATCGCTGGGATCCGCATTTGACGGTTGATTTGCACACGACTAACGGTTCATACCACGGCTATCATCTTACTTGGTCGCATCCGCTGAATCCGAATACTGACCAAAGAATTTTAGATTTTCAGCGTTACAAAATGATGCCGGTCATTGCTAAAAATTTGCTCAAAAATCATAAATTCCGCAACTATTATTACGGAAATTTTACTGGCTTTTCCAATTTGCCGAAACCCGGTGAAAAAACGACTTGGGAAGCATTCACGCATCAACCGCGCATCGGGCAAAATTACGGTGGTCTGCGAAACCGTTTGACGATTTTATCGGAGGCTTACAGCTATTTGCCGTTCAAACGCCGCATCGAAGTTACCGAAAGATTCGTTGAAGAAATTTTTAAATATTGTGCCGCTAATTCGTTGCAAATTATGCAATTAACCAAATCTGCGGATGATGAAACCGTGCGAAAATTTTCAGGAAATGAAGCAGTTGAACTTGGTGTTGCGTTCAAAATGATTCCGTTGCCAAAACCCGTCGAAATTTTGGTCGGCGCAGTCGAAAAAGTCAAAAATCCACGCAACGGCAAAGATATGACCGCAATGATCGAAGACAAATTTACGCCAACTAAAATGGAAGATTTCGGGATGTTTTCCATTACGCGGAACGTCAAAGCACCTCGTGCTTATCTGTTCAAAAAGGATGCGAAGATTGTCGAAAAATTATTGCAGCACGGAATCACTGTTGAAGAGTTGACGAGCGAGTTAAATGTTGAAGTTGATAGTTTTACGATTGCAACTTTTGAAAAATCCAAACGCCCGTTCCAAGGTCACAACGAAGCCAAAATTACAGGCAATTACAAACAAGAAAAAATGACTTTTCCCGCTGGCACGATTTTAGTCAGAACGGCGCAACCGCTCGGAAGATTGGTTTTTTATCTGCTCGAACCCGAAAGTGATGACGGCTTGGTAAATTGGAATTATTTTGATGATTATTTGGAAAAAGATAAAAATTTTCCGGTTTATAAGTTGATGAAAAATGAGAATATGGCGAGCCGGTTGGTGATGCGATAAAAATTATTCACCACAGAGCAACTGTGATAAAAGTCAAGCTGAAAGTTGAGTAACTTTAGGATTCCAA
>DAORIL010000363.1:0-6786 GCA_035438525.1 Pyrinomonadaceae bacterium | reverse complement strand
GCAGTTTTATCGGTCAAACTTCCACATCTGGAAAGTTGGCTCGAAGCTCGTCGTAAACACGCCGAAACCTATAATAAACTATTGGCAGACAGCGGTTTAATAACTCCAATTGCCCCTCAACATTCGCGTCATACTTATCACTTATACGTTGTCCAAGTGCCGAATCGGGAAAAAGTTATTGCGAAATTAGCGGAAGACGGAATCGAATCAGGACTTCATTATCCGACTGCCTTACCATTTTTGGAAGCATATTCAGATTTAGGTTATCAGCCGTCAGATTTTCCTGTTGCTTCGTCACAGATGGACAAAATTTTGTCGTTGCCAATGTATGCCGAATTGACCGATGAACAGATTGAAACAGTTTGCCGAAGTCTGAAAAATGCCGTTGCTCTAAGTGCGACTAATTAAGATTTTTATTCACAGGGATAAAGGAGATAAGCAGGGATAAAAAATATTTACACATCCCTTTTCATCCCCTAAATCCCTGTGAATTTTTTGTGAAATGAAAAAAGCCATCTGGATTGATGTTGATAATTCGCCACACGTTCCGCTGTTTGCGCCGTTGATAAATTTTTATCGTCAAAACGGTGTTGAGGTAATTCTGACGGCTCGGAATCATTCGCAAACGATTGAATTACTTGAAAATGCGGGTTTCGGCGGAACTTTTGAAATCATTGGCGAACATTACGGCAAGAGCAAATTTCACAAAATTCGCGGGCTTTTGGTCAGAGCCAAACAACTAATTTCACACCTCAAAAAAATTCAAAAAGAATTCGATGTCAAAGTCGCGGTCAGTCACGGCTCGCGCTCAATGGTTTTGGCGGCGAGGTGGCTGAAAATTCCAATCATTACAATGTATGACTACGAATTTACCGAGACAAAAATTTTTAACCGATTTTCCGACAAAGTTTTGATTCCAGACAAAATTCCTGACAAAACGCTTGATGAAATTGGTTTGGCGATTCCTAAACGAATTAAATATCAAGGTTTAAAGGAAGAACTTTATTTAAATTATTTTCAGCCAAATCAAACTTTTTGGAAAAACTTTGCGTCTAAAAATCAGTTAAATCTTGAACAGAAAACAATTTTAGTTGCTTTACGACCGCCTGCCACAACTGCGAATTATCATAATGAAACCAGTGAGATTCTATTTGGCGAATTACTAAAATATCTTTTGGACAATGCAAAAACTTTTACCATTATTTCGCCACGAACTGATGAGCAAAGAATTGAGATTGAGCAGTTAATTGCGGCTTTAAATTTGAAAGAAAATCGTTGCTTAATTTTGCGGAAAGCAGTGAATGGGTTGGATTTAGCTTTAAATGTTGATCTATTAATTTCGGGCGGCGGAACGATGAACCGCGAAGCAGTTTTGCTTGGGACGAAAGTTTATAGTATTTTTGCAGGGAAACAAGGTGCGCTTGATTTAGCAATGGAAAACGAAGGCTTGATAACTTTTATTCGTTCAATCGAAGATATTAAAAAAATTCGTTTGGAAAAAACGGAAAAACAGAAAGCGGTTGCGATAACGAGTAAAGTTGAAGATTGTGTTAAAAAGCAGATAGACTATTGGCTTTAAGATGTTTAAAAAATATCCCCTCTACAAATTCATTTTAGCGTTTGCGGATTTGATTTTGCTTTTAATTTCATTTGCGTTAGCGGTGCGTTTGCGCTTTTATGAAATTCCGCTTTCCGAACTGCTCGACAAGCCTTTTTTATTTACTCAAACCGTTTTTGTTCTGGGTTATTCACTGATTTGGATCGTCATCTTTCAACATTTTCACCTTTATAAAATCAACATTTTTCTTTCCGTCAGCGACCAGATTTTGGCAATTATCAAATCTTTGGCTTATGGATTAGTTGGGTTGATCGTCGTTTCATTTTTCATCAAAGGTCTGGATTGGACAGATTCCCGCGCTGTTATTTTCTACTTTATTTGTCTCAGTTTTATTTCGATAACTCTTTTTCGCACAGTGATTTTCAAAAAACTTTTTACCATCGCCGCACAAAAAAAAATCTTTCAGCGGAAAGTTTTGATAATCGGGACTGATAAAACTGCCAAAATGGTCGCTGTGCAATTGGAAATGGATGACAGTCACGGATTCAAAGTGGTTGGTTTTATTGATGATAAACTAGAAAAAGATACGCGAATTTTTGAAGAATTAACCGTTGTTGGCAAAACAAACCGGCTTAAAAATTTGGTCAAACGTCACGAAGTTGAAGAAATTATCATTGCTCAGAGCGAAATTACGCATCAGAAACTACTCGATATAATTGATAAAGCAAAAGATACGAGCGCAACAGTGCGCCTTGCCTCAGAACTCTATAACATCATTCCCGAAAAAGTTTTAGTCGAAAAATATCTCGGCGTGCCGGTCGTATTGATGCCGCAAAACTATGACAATGTTCTGTTTAGCGTTTATAAACGAGTTTTTGATGTAGTTGTGGCAAGCCTAGCTTTAATCTTTTTTGCCATTCCATTTATGATAATCGCTCTGCTGATCAAATTATCTTCAAAAGGCGCGGTTTTTCATAGCGATACGCGAATCGGCAAGGATGGTAATCCATTCAAATTTTATAAATTTCGCACAATGAAAGTAAATAATGATGATTCAATCCATCGGGAATTTGTGCGTGATTTGATTAAACAAAGCGGTGAAAGCGGCGGCGAAATCAAAAAAATTATCAACGATCCGCGTATTACTAAAATCGGAAAATTCTTGAGAAAAACGAGTTTAGATGAATTGCCGCAACTATTTAATGTTATTCGCGGAGAAATGAGTTTAGTCGGACCGCGCCCGTGTTTGCCCTATGAGTGGGAAGAATATGACGAATGGCATCGTCGCCGTTTTTCGGTGATTCCGGGCTGCACCGGACTTTGGCAAGTGTCAGGTAGAAGCGCAGTAGATTTTAATGATATGGTAATTCTTGACCTTTTTTACATCGATAATATGTCGCCGCTCTTTGATTTGAAGATTATGCTCAAAACAATTCCGGTGATGTTACTCGGAAAAGGCGGATATTAAAGTAAAAAGTAAAAAGTAAAAAGTAAAAAACTTGAGACTCTGAGAGTTGAGGCTTGAGACTAATTTTAAATGAAAGTTGCAGTTATCGGGGTCGGTTATTGGGGACCGAATCTTATCAGAAATTTTTTGTCGCTGGACGAAGTTGAAAATGTTATTGCAGTTGACCGTGACGAAACCCAGTTGGCGAAAATAGCTAAACGGTTTACGGGAATTGAAACAGCTTCGGATTTTGAAGAAGTTATAAAACGCAATGATGTCAAGATTGTCGCGATTGCCACACCTGTTTCAATGCATTTTGAGATTGCCAAAAAATCGCTTTTGGCAGGAAAACATTGCTGGATTGAAAAGCCGATGACCGAAAGTGTCGCCGAAGCCAAAGAATTAAACGCCATCGCCGCAGAAAAAAATCTCAAAATCTTTGTTGACCACACCTTTATTTATACCGGCGCAGTTCGCAAAATGAAGGAAATTATAACTTCAGGCAGACTTGGCGAACTCTATTATTTTGATTCGGTGCGAGTCAATCTCGGACTTTTTCAACACGATGTTAATGTGATTTGGGATTTAGCTCCACACGACCTTTCGATAATGGATTATTTATTGGAAAAGAAACCGCTTGCTGTTTCGGCAGTTGGCAGTTGTCACGTTGGAAATGGTTTGGAGGACATCGCTTATTTAACTTTGATGTTTGAAAACAATCTGCTCGCACATTTTCACGTTAATTGGCTCGCGCCGGTAAAAGTGCGAAAAACATTGATTGGCGGCACAAAATCCATGATTGTTTTTGACGATATGGAAACGAGCGAAAAGCTCAAAATTTACGACAAAGGCATCGAAGTCACCAACCGCGAAGGCGTTTATGAAACTCTGGTGCAGTATCGAACAGGCGATATGCTTTCACCGAAAATCCCCCAAACCGAAGCCTTAGCACTTGCAACCGAACATTTTATTGATTGCATTTTGAACGATAAAACGCCTTTGACCGATGGAGTTGCGGGTTTAAATGTTGTCCGAATTTTGGAAGCCTCGACCGAATCAATTAAAAATCACGGAAAATTGGTAGAAATTTAATGACTGAATTTACCAAAGAATATCTGAAAGAAAATTTTATCCGTTTAAACAATGTCAAACTTGGCGCAGATGTTAAGATTTTCGCTTTCGTCAACGCTTACGGTTGTGAAATAGATGACAATTCAAAGGTTGGAACTTTTGTCGAAATTCAAAAAAATGCCCGCATTGGTAAAAATTGCAAAATTTCCAGTCATTCGTTTATTTGCGAAGGCGTAACTATTGAAGACAATGTGTTTATCGGTCACGGCGTAATGTTCACCAATGATTTATTTCCGCGTGCAACCAACGAGGACGGTTCGCAGCAAACCGAAGCCGATTGGGAAGTTGTTCCAACCTTGGTTAAAAAAGGCGCGAGTATCGGTTCAAATGCAACAATAATTGCGGGAATCACAATTGGCGAAGGCGCAATCATTGGAGCGGGAGCGGTTGTCACAAAAGATGTCCCACCGAAAACAGTTGTGGCGGGAGTTCCGGCTAAAAAACTCAGAACTTTAGAATAAATTTTTCAACGCAAAGGCGCAAAGACCGCAAAGATTAAACAAAAATGCAAATAGTAGTTCAATCTTCCTAAAAAAACTTTGCACCTTTGCATCTTTGCGTCTTTGCGTTAAATATTTTTCATAAAATAATGTGCGGAATTGCAGGTTTAATCCATCAAAACCCAGAGAACTACATTTCCCAAATGCTCAAATCAATCGAGCATCGCGGCTATGATAATGAAGGTGTTTTTATTTCACAATCTTTTGGGAATGAACAACTTAAAACCTGTCTCGGACATCGCCGCCTTTCGATTATTGATACGACATCTGCGGGACATCAGCCGTTTTTTTCTGCCAATAAACGCTTCGTTTTTACTTACAACGGCGAACTTTACAATTATCTTGACATCAAAAAAGAACTTGAAGCGAAAGGTTATCAATTCAAAACCGATTCCGACACCGAAGTTTTAATCAACGCCTTTCAGGAATGGAATGTTGATTGTCTCACTAAACTCAATGGAATGTTTGCTTTCGCAGTTTGGGATGAATTAGAAAAATCACTTATTTTGGTGCGAGATCGGGCAGGAATCAAACCGCTTTATTATGCAAAAGTTGGTGAAAAATTCGTTTTTGCGTCGGAAATTAAAGCTATTTTAGCTTCCAAACTCATAAAAGCTGAGCTGGATTTTGAAGGGTTACACCAGTTTTTAACCTTTCTCTGGACAGTGCCGCCGAACACGCTTTTCAAAAATATTTATCAGCTTCCGCCTGCACATTTTTTGGTTTGGAAAAATGGCGAAATTTCGGTCAAAGAATGGTGGGATTTGGATTTTTCGCGCGAAGAAAAAGGAAAATCCGAAAATTATTGGCGTGAACAAGTTTTAGAAACACTTGATAAATCGGTGCAGTTGGAAATGATTGCAGACGTGCCGCTTGGCGCGTTTTTGTCGGGCGGAGTTGATTCTTCGGCAATTGTCGCGTTGATGACCAAACATTCCAAAAATATTTCGACCTACACAACCGGGATTTCAGCGGAGGATTTACAATTTGACATCATTCCCGATGACGTTGAGTGGTCGCGCAAAGTAGCGCAAATCTTGCCGATTGATTACCACGAAACTTTGCTAACTCCTGATTTAACTGAACTTTTACCAAAACTAGTTTATCACATGGATGCTCCGGTGATTGATATGGCGATTCCGTCTTTTTTGATTTCGGAACAATCTCGCCAAACTCAAAAAGTGATGTTATCGGGAATGGGCGGCGATGAAGTTTTTGCCGGATACCCGCGCCAAATGGCGATGAAAATTGCCGGAATGACGGATTTTATTCCTTCGGCGGTGCGAAAACCTTTGATGAAAACGATTGATTCGTGGCTTGTCGGCGGCAAAAAAGGGAAGTTTACCGCGCCGTTGCGAAACGCGAAAAAGTTTGCGCGAAGTGCCGGCGAAGATTTCGAGCAAAGATATTTGGGATTCGGCACATATTTTTCCGATGAAATGAAAAATCGTTTGTATTCATCGAATTTGCGTGATAATCAAAAAAATTTTGACGCATTTCGATTCCACAAAAAATATTTTGAAAATTGCAAAGCTGCTTCGCCGTTGAATCGTCTGCTTTATGTTGATTTCAAAACATTTATGCCCGCTTTGAACCTCGATACAACCGACAAAACTTCGATGGCAGCAAATCTGGAAGTTCGTGTTCCTTTTCTTAATCACGAAATTGTCAGTTTGAGTGAACGTATTCCAACCGATTTGAAAATCAAAGGAATCAAGCGCAAATATATTTTGAAAAAAGCGGCGGAAAGTTTGTTGCCAAAAGAAGTTATCTGGCGCAAAAAAGCCGGATTCGGTGCGCCGATTCGCTCTTGGTTACGCACAAGTCTAAAGCCGATGATTGATGATTTATTATCAGAAGAAACTATCAAACGACGCGGTTTATTTGATTCAAATGAAGTGCAAAAAATTATCGAACTCAATCAAAAGGGCAAGGAAGACTTTAATCTACAAGTGTTTCAACTGCTGAATTTAGAGATTTGGATGCAGCAGTTTTTGGATTAAGTAAAACCATATTTGCCCGCGAATTGTCGCCAATCTGCACGAAGAAAAGACAATTCATTTCTAGAAAAAGCAAAATATTCGTGTTCATTCGTGTTTATTCGCGGGCAACATTTTTTCCTTTGGAATACTTCGCAAAATGGCTAAACT